>JASFHU010000562.1:0-4057 GCA_050123055.1 Anaerolineae bacterium | reverse complement strand
CGAGGTAGCCGGGGTTTGGGTAGACAATGCCATGATCGACGAACGCGAGTCGCTGCAGGTCGAGGCAGAAGCCATCCAGGCAGCGCGGGAGCAAAGCGGCTGGCAAGGACTGTACTTTGGCGGCGTCGCTTTCAAGTACCAGCGTACCGTCAAAGATGTGGGACGAGCGGCGCGACTGGCGGCGGAATACATGGACGTGGTGACGACGAGCGGGCCAGCCACAGGCGAATCGGCTGACCGGGCCAAAATCCAGACCATGAAAGCGGCGGTGGGTGATGTTCCCCTGGCCATCGCCAGCGGGACCACGCCGGAAAATGTCGGTGGCTACCTTGAAATCGCAGACTGCTTCTTGGTCGCCACAGGCATCAGCAAGAGCTGGCTAGCGTTCGATGAGGAAAGGGTCAGGGAGCTGGTGAGGAGAGTTCGGGCCTATTAACCTTGCTTTTCTACAGTAGCGAAGAGGGGGACCGCTTCGAGTACCTGAAGCGGTCCCCCTTCTATTGTCATCATTGATGTCATGGGATCTTGCTCCTTCCTGATGGTGAGCCAATGCTGGCGCAACAGGCTGCCAGGCAAGCCCTCGAGTTCGCGCAGGAGAAAACTCAGGGCTTGGGTGTAGAACCACCCGTAGAATGTCGTCCAGTTGCTCATGCGGCGACGGGCCCTCTCTCGGAAGAATCGATGGGATCGGGCGACTGAGGCAAGAAACTCAACAAGGCGGGCGCCAGCAGCATGACGAGGATCCAGACCCAGCCGATCATCGCGCTGCCAACCTCGACCCAGCGGGTAGCCTCCGATGGAGACACCGGGTATCCGGTTGGCCATTTCTGAAGGGGGATGAGCACCCACTTGGCGAGGGCTACGATCCACATAGCCCCGGTAGCGCCACAAATGAGTGCCAGGATGCGCTGCTTTTTCCTTTTCGCCCGCAGATACAGCAACGCGCCCAGCGCCAAACAGCTCCAAGCCACGAGTTGCCACAGGTCGGCATGGTGGTATTCGTCGAATAGAAGCAAGTTGTAGAACACGAGCCCACCGTAGAGCAAGAAGGAGAGTTGTGTCCAGTCTGCCCGGATGCGCTGCCAAACACCGCGGGTATAGGGCAGCAACCGCAAAAGGTTGACCAGGATCAGCGCACCCAACAGGATCGAAAAGAAAACGATAAAGTCGAATACCGCCACGTAGAGTATGCGTATCTGCAGTGGCCAGTACGATCTCGGTCCAAATGACTGGATGAAGAAAGGGTATATCCACCCCCAAATGCGATCGTACCGGCTGAGAATGAAGCCCAACATCAATACGAAGCCCAGGTAAGAGAGTGACCAACGGGGCAACCCCTTGACGATGGCCAATCCAAGCGCAGAAAGCACGGCTCCCAGTAAGAGAACTAGCACGATGGTATCCACCCACCTGGGCAGGCTGTTGCCGGTGGCTGCGAGAATGCCAAAGAGGGGCCAGAGAAGGGGCAGCAAAAAGATGATCAGTGCGGCCAGCAGTTCGATGCGCAGCAGCGGCTTTTCTTTCACGAGTCCATTCGTCACCATCTCTCTTCTCCTTGCTCGCAGGTGCTCCCGTAAGACTGAACCGGGCCAACCACGAATCTCGCACCAGAACAGTCGCCAGGGCAAGTCCCCACCTCGACGCTGAGCTTCGGTCAGCGCTGTCGCGAAAACGTCTTGCATCTCATCGCCGAATTCGGCCCGAAACTCTGACGGATAGAGTGTTAGCAGAGCGTGGTAGAACCTCGCTGATAGGTGCGCCCAGACGCTCACAGCGTCTCCTCTGCGGTCTGGATCTGTGCCACGTCGACCAGCTTGCGCAGCCGGTCGATCTCGGCGGTTAACACCCGCCGGCCCAACTCGGTGAGCGCGTAGGGCTTGCGCTCGCGCTGGGTGTTGTTGGGCTGCGGATCGTCCACGCGCCGGATCCAGCCATCGTCGAGCAGACGTTTGATGGCCCCGTACAGCGTGCCGGTGCTCAACCGCACGCGGCCGTCGCTCAAGGCTTCAACCTCTTTCAGGATGGCGTAACCGTGCTTGGGGCCGGGTGAAAGGCTCAGCAAGATGAAGAAGGTCGGTTCTCTGAGTGGCAGATGTGAAAGCATATCATTCATATGTATCACCATTCGATATGTCGGATACCGACATTATACCCGATGGAACGATATTTGTCAAGCCCCTAGCTCTACCAATTTCCGAATGATTGCCGGCGAATGGGGGCTTGACTGGGGGCGCAGTGTGGCATAATGAACATGCGCACATATAGACATGGGAGATGACGTATGCCAAGACTAGAATCGGTACATCATAACTTGCCTAGTGACCTCAAGCGTGAGGCCCATGCCAGGGCAATCCGAGAGGGCACGAATCTTTCCCTTCTATTTGTTGACCCAATCAAACGATTTCATGGTTTGTCCATCGTCCGTCGTCCACCATCTTCGCCATAAGGTTCGCATAAGCTCGCCATGAACTCGGTTTAAAGACGCCGCAGCCCCTTTCGTGATACACTGGGCGCAGTTCTGGTTATCGCACTGATCAAGATTCTGAGAGGAGAGGTTAGAAATGGACATCGGAAACATTCGACAGTTGAACGCCCAGGTGGAGCGGGAGGCGCTGTTCTTGCACGACCTCCTGAGCGAAGTCAACACCGTCATGGTCGGCCAGGAAGAGATGGTCGAGCGTGTATTGATCGCCCTGCTGGCCGACGGCCACATCCTGTTGGAGGGTGTGCCCGGCCTGGCCAAGACCCTGCTCATCAAGACCATGGCCCAGGCCATCCAGGCCGACTTTTCGCGCATCCAGTTCACCCCCGACCTGTTGCCGGCCGACCTGGTGGGTACCCAGATGTACAACATGAAGACCGGCGAGTTTGCCGTCCACCAGGGACCGCTGTTTGCCAACTTTATCCTGGCCGACGAGATCAACCGCGCGCCGGCCAAGGTACAGAGCGCCCTGCTAGAGTCGATGCAGGAGCGGCAGATCACCATCGGCAGCACGACCTACCAGATGGAGGACCTGTTCCTGGTGCTGGCCACCCAGAACCCCATCGAGCAGGAAGGTACCTATCCCCTACCCGAGGCGCAGGTGGACCGCTTTATGCTCAAGGTCATCGTCGACTATCCCCGCCCCAACGAGGAGCGGATGATCATCGACCGCATGACCGGCGGCCCGTTGCCTGCCGTCCGCCCCGTCGTCAGCCCCGAGCAGATCCTGCGGGCGCGCGAGATGGTGCGCAGCGTGTACGTCGACGACAAGATCAAGAACTATGTCCTGGATCTGGTACTGACCACCCGCGACCCGGGCACCAACGGCCTGTCCGACCTGCGACCCTTTGTCGCCTTTGGCGCCTCGCCGCGCGCGGGCATCAACCTGGTCCTGGCGGGCCGGGCCCACGCCTTTATCAACGGCCGTGGATTTGTCACGCCCGACGACATCAAGGCCGTCGCCCCCGACGTCCTGCGTCACCGCGTCATCGTCAGCTACGAGGCCGAAGCCGAGAACGTCTCCAGCGCCGACATCGTCCAGCGCATCCTGGACTATGCCGAGGTACCCTAGCCTGAACTCTGGATCGTGTTGCGTGTTACGTATTCTGGGGATGGGCGAAGGTCTCCCAACCAATTCTCATTGGCCCGAGCCCAGTCTCGCCTCGGTCAGGAGACCTTCGGCGATCGGAACACGTAACACGCAACACGGAGCACGGAGCACCGGAGTGCGTACGCTCACTAGGGTGCACAAGTGCACGGAAGTGCGTAGGGGAACAAAGCCATGAGCAAGATACGCATCCTGCTGGTAGACGACGACGCCTCCCTCCTGCAAATGCTGGAGGATGGCATCGGGATGTTCTGCATCGACTGCCAGGTCACCTCGACGACCGATAGCCTCAGCGCGCTGGAGAAACTGAGGCTCCAGCCCTTCGACCTGGTCCTGACCGACTATGATATGCCCGGCATGAACGGGCTGGAGCTAGCCCAGACGGTGCGCCAGGCCCTGCCCAACACGCGCGTCGTGTTGATGAGCGCTTATGGGGATGGTGCCACCTTCAAGCACCGGATCCGGGC
>JASFHU010000561.1:0-4065 GCA_050123055.1 Anaerolineae bacterium | reverse complement strand
TGTGCGGGCGGCAAAGCCGCCCGCACACACCCCAGCTTTCCCCGGTTTATTGAAACGATACAAGCCTGTGAGGAGAAACAAAATGTACCAACGTATTCTGGTTCCACTGGATGGTTCAAAGTTGGCCGAGCAGGCGTTGCCCCACGCCGCGGTCCACGCCGGGAAGTTCGGGGCCGAGGTTGTCTTACTAAAGGTACTGGGGCCGCTGGCTGAGCCAAGCATGGCCGGCCGCGGCCCGGTCCTCCGCGCAGAAGAGGCTTCCGCCCGGCTGGCCAGGGACTATTTGCAGGGCCTGGCCGCTGGTCTGAGGGAACAGGGACTCTCCGTTCAGACCGAAACTGTCGAGGGCAAACCATACCTCGAGATCGTCCGCTTTGCTGAGGAGAAAGAGATCGACCTGATCGTCATGTCCACGCGTGGTCACTCGGGGCTCAGCCGCTGGTTGCTGGGCAGCGTCACCGACCGGGTCGTGCGCGGCGCCACAGTCCCGCTGCTGCTGGTGCATTGTCGAGAGGGCGCTGGCGTGGGCGACAACCAGCATCTGTGATTGCGCATGAGAGGGTACGATGACCAAGACAGAGCAGGCAAGTGTCGACAGTAAGACTTGCCCTGCCTGTGGGGGGACATGGCCATCGGACAGGCGAAATTGCCTGGCCTGCGGGGCCAACCTCGAATCGGTACCCGCCCGGCCTGCTGGTGAAGAACTGGGGCAGGAACCGCTCAACTGGGCCTGGCTCGATGCCATGGCGGACAAAGGGACAGCCACCACGAGGACCACACCGGTGGATGACGGACAGAGGCCGGGCTGCTTGGCGCGTCTGCTGCCGGGCAAAAGCTAGGTCAACTTGATAGTGCCATCCTTGCCACCGGCATCCATGGCCTGGAGGACGATGAGCAGAGAGTGCTTGCCCTCGGCCCATAACACCTCCTGCAATTCCTGGAGCCTCTTACCACCACGTTTGAGATCGGCCACGGTTTCAGCCTTGCTCCGCTAGTCTCCGCTCCGGCCAGGATCATAATCAGACAGCGACACCCGTGTGTCAGGGGGTACGAGGAACGGTTGCGTCATGGTTCCACCTCCAGGTTCTGACTGGGATAAGACCTGGGAACCTTAATACGCGGGTCAGGGAAGTCTCGCAAGAACCGCGCTGGCTCTCCTGAGCCGCGGCAGGACCGGTCGACCTGGTCCAAAAGAGTCCACAGGCCGGTATCAGCGCCTGAGGGTCCTCGGGGTGGATTGTAGTCTGCGAAAACGCTGGTGGAAGGTACGACAAAGGATGACTGGCAACTGGATGTAACAATACAAATATACTCTTGATGACCTGATGGCATTTATGTCGAAACCGCGGCAGTCAGCATCGAGGAACTCCAGGCAAGTTCTGGCACCTCGACGCACACAACGATCTGGCTTCGATCGCGAGAAATGAGGCAAGCTGATGCCCTGGTACTCGCACCCAGCAACGGTCTGCCGATGAATGTCTCCAATGAAGGAATCGACAACTCTGACGACGGCATCTGGCGAGCGCAAGGATCTCATTCAGCGCTGCACCGTGAACACTCGGGCCTCCCTCCCACTCGGGGAGGCATGCCGGAATAGTTCCTCCCCGCTGCCTGCTGCGGGGACACTGAAGGAACAGTCCTGTGCTACACTGCCATCCAGAAGGAGTGGTAGACTATCGAATGTATACACTATCCCAGGCAGCTTGCTGTTGACAGGGCAAAAGCTCCAAGCTATAATATGGGAAAGGGAGCATTCATTCCCGCCAGGGCTGTCGGGATGCTCTTACCTGGCGCCAACGCACGCTAGCTTGCACCGCTCTCGGTTTGGTGCAGGTTGGCGTTTTCTGTTAATGGAATATCGAGGGCTATCAGCCACAATGTGATCACACCGAGAACTTTCCTCCGTTGTAACTCGGCTGCACGCGCATTGTGGTCTACTGATACTGAACCTATTCAGTATGGGGACCCAGGTAGATAGGCCGATATGGTTCGGTCTATTCAATATTAGGCACCTTTGCTCAGGACTGGCCCAAGATCGCCCGCGCAAGGAGCGGTCTGAAGGATAGGGGAGGTCAATGATGAACAACTCGTCTTTGGCACCAGATCCCGATCTCGTATACAGCCTCTACACAGGTGGCTTTAAGGTCCAACTAGTGCGCATGGCGCTGTTGCTTGACGTGTTCAGTCCATTGGCGACCGGCGCAGCAGATGCCCAGGCTATAGCCCGACGGTGTGGCTGCGAGGTCACGGCACTAACTGCTTTGCTGGACTACTTGTGCAGCTTGCATTTGCTTGATCGGCAAGGCAATACCTACGCGCTTACCCCAACCGCCGCTACCTTTCTGGTGCCTGGAAGGCGGAGTTATGCTGGTGGATGGGTGTTGGCAGATACCGAACCTGATTTGTGGGATGGTGTGCTCCGCGCAATGCACAGTGGCCAGCCATATCCAGCCAAATTCCCTTACGAACAGGATGCCTGGCTGGAAAGCTACAGGCCCTCACGTGTGTCGCAAAGCCTGGAAATGTGGAAGGCAGTTGGCATTGAGGCAGGAGAGCATCCCGGACTGCGCGTGCTTGACTTGGCTTGCGGCTGCGCTATCAAGAGCTTCGTGCTGGCACAGGCCGATCCGACTGTGCATGTCACTTGCCAGGATAGCGCTCAGGTCTTGGAGGTAGCTCGTGCGCTGGCCGACCGCTTGCGGATCTTGTCACAGGTGGCGTTCCTGCCAGGCGATCTGCTCAATATGGATTTGGGAAAGGCCGCATACGATGCAGCGCTGCTCGGCCAAATCACCTATAGCTTGACCCCAGCCATGAACGCCAATGTAGTGCGGCGTGTTTATGAGGCATTGTCGCCAGGCGGTACACTGGTGATTGATGCCATCATGGCTTCAGAGCCACCCAGCGAATATGCCAGCCTAGTGACTGTTCTGATGCGAACGCTTTTTGGTGGCGCTGCTTATCCATTCGTCCAGTACCGCCGCTGGCTAGAGGAAGCAGGCTTTAAGCAGGTGACACAACATAGCGAGTACTGGTTGTCGGCCACAAAGTAGGACCAAGGCGATAGCTGTGCATGGGCAAGGCCGAGAGCGGCCTTGGTATTCAGAGACGCTGCGCCCCAGCCGCCGAGAAGATCATTCTCCAGAAGTGAGATTAGCTGCGGTTGCTCAAGGCGTGGCCTATCGCCGCAATGACCTCGACCAGCAGGGGTATGAGAGCGGTATATGATAGAGAGGGCGTTGACCCTTGTAAATGCCATGCACATTACTGCGAGTGTGTTCATCAACGATGATGAGTATGCCCTGCACCAGGACTATGAAAAGTGGCTGGAGGAACTGGCGCCGCACAGGCCAATCGACCAGGCTGTCAATTTTCGCCCGTCATGGGTCCATTCGTTTTCGGCCAAGGTGGTCCACTCCTTGAGGTGACGATAGCGAGACTCCGGGCTGCAGAGTAACATTGTCCTCGGTCTTGCCGTTGATGCCCAAGGGAACATGTCGAGTGGGCGTTGGAATGGTGCTGGTCTGACGAGATTCGACGGAGAGAGCTGGAACATGTATGACATCGAGAACTCGGGGTTGCCGTAGAACGGGTTCTTTTCTCTCGCCATTGATGCACAGGGGAACATGTGGATCGGGACCTATGGCGGCGGCTTGGCAGTCTATCGTGAGGGCGGGGTGAAGTGACTGCTCGAACTCATCCGATCCTCACGCCTAGTAGGGAGAAGCCGATGGACAACTCAATGTCGATTGGACCGGCTGTCAAAGTGTTGATTGTGGTTGTCATTTTCGGGCTTTGGACTTCAGGATGTGGAGCTTCCGGTTCCAGTGACACTGGAGCGGTAGGGCCGAGGAATGCAGCAACCCTCATCGCTGAACGCTCTGATACAACCTGGGATCTCGTGGCATTGGGAGACTCAACTCCAACCGGATATGGCGTTGGTGCGGAGAACTCGTACGTACACGTGTATGCCGGCTACATCTCAGAAGACCTTGGTGTGGAAGTTGTGGTTCACAATCAAGCAACGAACGCAACAAGAAAGGTGACAAGATGGGTTGAGGTCGT
>JASFHU010000560.1:0-4066 GCA_050123055.1 Anaerolineae bacterium | reverse complement strand
TCATGAGGGCGGACCTGCCGAATTTCCAGGTCGAGTTCCGGCACTACTCGGAGAACAGGCAGGGCGGGATCAGCAGCATCATCGAGGCACCGGGCCAGTTGGTGCAGGGTGTCATTTATGAGGTTCCCGAGGAAGAGCTCACAGACCTGGATATCCTCGAGAGCGTTCCCGAAGGACTCTACCGGCGAGACACTTTTCTCGTGCTCGGAAAGGATGGGCAGTGGCACCAGGCAGACCTGTACCGCGTGTCAGATTCCACCGGCCCCTACCGGCCATCGAAGGAGTACCTTGACGACATGATAGACTCACAGCCGAATACACCGCGAAACTGGTGGCCTTGCGACGGTCGCTTGATCGCAACAACAGTGACAACGCCTAGGCGTATCATTCTGAGGCACGGGGACAGACCTGACAGGTTTTCCAACCAACTCTGGTTGGCACGAACCCCGGTTCGCCCTGTCAGGTCTAGCGTACCCCTACAGTTCTGAACGATACTCAACAGCGAGGAATCTGAGGAGGTAGGACATGCAATACAGCAGTTGGCCCGACGCGCTGCCCCGAGAGGGCAATCAACGACTGGAGAAACTGGAGAGCCTGTCGCCCTGGTTCGAGGTGTACCAGGTCGCCGAGGGCACCTTTGCCCTGTTGGAGCCCAGCCACTACGAGGAAGTGATCTCGTACCTCATCCTGGGCACCGAGCGCGCCGTCCTGTTCGATACCGGCATGGGCATCGGCAACATCCAGGCCGAGGCCGAGCGCCTGACCGGCCTGCCGGTGATTGTCGTCAACAGCCACTGTCACTACGATCACGTTGGCGACAACTATCGCTACAGCGAGGTCTGGGCCTTTGACAATGATAGCGAAGTGGCCCGCATCCAGCGGGGCAAGACACCCGAAGAGTGTGATCACTACCTCGAACCCGACCTCTACCTGGAGCTGCCGGCAGGGTTTGACTCCTCCGCCTACGAAATCCGGCCTTCGCCCGTAACTCGGTGCCTGAAACACCTGGAGACCATCGACCTGGGCGGTCGGACCTTGACCGTGTACCACACGCCCGGCCACAGCCCTGGCAGCATCTGCCTGCTGGACGACCAGGACGATATCCTCTTCACCGGCGACGCCTACTATCCGGGGATGATGTACGCTCACTTTGAGGACTCGGATTTCGACGTCTACCGGCAGTCAGTGGACTCCTTGGTGAAGCTACTTCCGCGCGTTCGCCACCTCAGCCCGGCGCACAACGAAGCCTACGTGCCAAAGGGTGCACTGGTCCGCATGCAAGAGGCTTTCGCGCGGATCGCCGCCGGTGAGGCAGCGTTCGAACGCGAAGGGGATGCCCGCATCTATCGCTTTGAGGATTTTGGGGTGATGGTCTCCGCGTAGGTTGCCAGCGCGAACACAAGTTGGACTGGCGGTCCTTCCACGGGACGCCGTCCCGCGACCGCCAGTCCTGGTTCTGCTAGAGTCTCAGCGATCCCAACCGCTCCATCGCCTCACGCAGCTCATCCGTCGGCGTGGTGACGGAAGCCCGCACATAGCCTTCGCCCTCGGGGCCAAAGAACATGCCCGAAGTGAGCCACACCCCCGTCTGATCCAGAACCCATTTCGAGAATTCCAGCGAGTCGCTGTAGCCTGGGGGCAGCTTGGCCCAGACGTAGAGGGTGGCCTTGGGGCACAGTGGTTCGAGACCCATGGCCCCCAAGCCTTCCACCACAATGTCCCGGCGCTCCTGATAGATCCGGTTTCGTTCCACCATCCAACTCTGGTCGCCGGTCAGCGCCTCAATGGCCGCCGCCTGCGACGGGCCAAAGAGGCCCATGCTGGTGTTGAAACTGACCTGGGCCAGTGCCCTCAGCAACTCTGGCTTGCCCACCGCCATGCCCAGCCGCCAGCCTGCCATGTTGAAGGCCTTACTCAGGGTATTCAGCTCGATGCCCACCTCTCTGGCGCCGTCGACAGCCAGAAAGCTGGGCGCGACGTACCCGTCGTAGCTCACGTCAGAGTAGGCATTGTCGTGACAAACCAGGATCTCGTGCTGGCGTGCGAATGCCACCACCTCCTCAAAAAACGAAAGCGGCGCGATCGCCCCGGTCGGATTGTTGGGATAGTTCAGCCATAGCAGCCGCGTCCGGGATAGGACCTCGTCCGGGATGGCCGACAGGTCAGGCAGGTAGTCGTTCTCCGCCCGCAAGGGCATGAGATGGATCTCCCCGCCCGCGAACCTGCTGGTCCGGCTGTAACTGCCATAGGCTGGAGCGGGCACCAGGGCCACAGCCCCCGGCTCCATCACCGCCAGAGCCAGGTTACCGAGGCCCTCCTGCGACCCAGCCAGGGGGAGAACCTCGCTTGCCGGGTCCAAGTCCACGTCAAAGCGCCGCCGGTACCAGCTTGCGATGGCCTCGCGATACTCCGTCTGGTAGCTGAACGGGTAGCGGTGGTAGGTCGGGTTCGTGGCGGCCCGCTGAAGCGCCTCCACCACGGCCGGAGGTGTGGGCATGTCGGGGTTGCCCGAGGCCAGACTGATCGTCTTTACACCCTCAGCCTCCTTGGCCCGGATCAATTTCCCAACCATGAACCAGTGGATGTTCTGTTGTGCCTCTAGTCGGTGGGCAAGTTTCATAGACTGGATGCTCCTAATGCTTCCATGCCCGCCGCCAGGATAGCCGGGCGGTCGGGCCAGCGATATCGATAGTCACATACCGCGTCCAGGATCACCGGGGTTTCGGCGCTCAGCGCTAGGGCACGCGCCACAGCGTCGGGCAGCGCCTCCGGCGACTCGACGCGGATACCGGTTGCGCCAAAGCTCTCGGCAAAGCGGACAAAATCGATGGTGCCGATCTCGTCTCCGAACGAGCGCTCATAGTACTCCCGTTGCATGGACGTGATGATCCCATAGCGGCTGTCGTTGAGTACCACCACCAGGATGTTGGTCCCCGCCTCCACGGCTGTCACAAAGTCGGACGCAGCCATCAGCAGCGAGCCGTCGCCGGTAACGACCACCACCTGGCGCTCGGGGTGCACCAGCTTGGCGGCAATGCCTGCGCCCAGTTCTCCGCCCATGGTACCCCAGGAGGCTTCCTGAACAAAGCTCTCGCGATCGCGGATGTGCAATAACTCACGAGCCCAGATGTTGTGGTGGCCCACACCCGCTGTGACGAGGGCGTCTTTGTCCAACCGCCCAGCCAGCTCCAGCATTACTCGGCCAAAGTGCAACGGTTGTGCGTCCTCCAGCTCGGCCATGCGCAGTGCTAGCCCCTTTTTCCAGGCCCCCCGGTGCTGGACAACACGCTCTTGGCGAGATGGCACCGGCGGACGCCGGAACTCATCGACTCGCTCCAACAGACGGGCCAGGAAAAGCTGGCTGTCGCTGGCTGCCGTGCTGGCCATCCCCTCTACCGCGCACAGCGTGTTCATCTCATCCAGCGCCACCAGGATAGTGTTCTCGGGTCCATGCTCGACCAGGATGTCCGTTAACAGGGTATTCGACCGCAAACCAACGGCCAGCAAAAAGTCAGCCTCCGCCATCAGCGACTCGGCAAACGGGTTTGGCGTCCACTCGCTGATGCTTCCCGCAAATTGTGGATGGGCCTGGTCGATGGCGCCCTGGGAGTACTCGGTACACAGCACCGGTGCGCCAAGCGCTTCGGCCAGGGCGACCAGTTCGTTCCCGGCCCGGTGGATCATCACGCCCCGCCCGGCGCAGATCAGCGGCCGATCGGCTGCCGTCAGGGCCCGGCGAACCCGATCGACCAGTTGCCCCGTCGGCACCTGCTTCTCCACGGCCGACCTCTGATAGGGGGCAGCCTCCACATCCGCAGCCCGCACGATGTCGACGGGGATATCCACGTGCACCGGCCCCGGCCGGCCGCTGGCGGCCAAAGCGAAGGCGCGAGAAAGCACGCCCGGAATCTCCTCCGGCCGCTCGATGCGCACCGACCACTTGGTAATGTCGGCGAACATCTTGTGGAGAAAGTCCGCCCGGTCCACGCCGTGGAAGGCCTCGTTACCGGCCTTCAGGGGCACATCGCCCGAGATGTGCACCATCGGCAGCGAAGAGGCATAGGCT
>JASFHU010000559.1:0-4069 GCA_050123055.1 Anaerolineae bacterium | reverse complement strand
TATCGCACCAATGGCCAGGTACTAAGGAATGAACTGAGCCTTGAACGGGAAGCCTATGTGGTCGAGCTCGTTGCAGATGGTGGCGATGACGTTGCCATCCACCTCAACGTCCGCAGCGATCTGCTACTGGATGGGACACCGGTTCCTTTCTCAGAGACGCTGGCCGCTGCCGAGCAGCGCTGGCACGATTGGTTTAAGCGCGTTCCCGCTGTCGCCGAACACTATCAGGACCATTACTACTATGCCTGGTGGGTGATGAGCAACAACCTGGTGGAGCCTTTGGGGCAGATTACCCACGAGGCCATGATGCCCTCCAAAGTCCAGTATGTCGGCATCTGGAACTGGGATGCCTGTTTTCACGCCCTGGCTTTCCGTCACGTAGATCCCGAGCTTGCCCGCGACCAGTTGCGTACCATGTTGTCTTGCCAACTGCCCGATGGCATGATCCCCGACGCCGTTTACGATGAAGCGGTCGTGGCCGACATCGAGCATCCCCTACGGGCAGAGGTGACCAAACCCCCAATCATGGCCTGGGCCGCGCTCAAGCTGAACGAGACCGATCCCAACCTGGATTTCCTCCAAGAGATCTATGTGCCGCTGGTGCGCTGGAACGCCTGGTGGTTCAGCATGAACGACGACGATGCCGATGGCCTGGTGCAGTACAACCATCCCTATTCATCGGGCCTGGATGACAGCCCTCTGTGGGATTATGGCTTGCCCGTCGAGTCCCCTGACCTGAATACCTATCTGTGCGTGCAGATGGGCTCCCTGGCCTTGATGGCTGAGGCACTGGGGATGGAGGCCGAGGGTGCGATGTGGCGCCGTCGTGCGGCGGCCATCGTGCGCCGCATGATCGAAGATTTCTGGGACGAGGAGGCCGGGCTGTTCCGGGCCCTGCACGACGAGCAGCCCGTCCCCGTGGCAACGCCCTTTAACCTGTATCCCCTCTGGTCTGGCCAACTGCCGGACGACATCCGGGAGCGGCTCATCGCGCACCTGACCGATCCTGACGAATTCTGGGGCGAGATTCTTATTCCCTCTGTGGCGCGCAACGACCCACACCACGACCCGGAAACCATGTGGCGAGGTCCGGTGTGGGTCAACATCAACTATATCTTTGTCGAGGCCCTGCGGCAGGTGGACGAGCATGACCTGGCCCAGAGCCTTTTGGAGAAAACGCTGGCCCTGATCATGAGCCAATCGGGCATCTATGAGTACTATCATCCCCAGACCGGAGACCCACCTGCGACAGCTGCCGATGCCTTCGGTTGGACTGCGGCAGTGTTCATCGACCTGGCCATCCAGGCCAGTTTGGCGGAGCACTGAATCCGAGGAGGCTTTTTATGAATGAGTTGGCCAGGACAGGCACAGCTACGTCCTGTGAGGCGCTGCAAGATGAGTTCTTTGCCGGTCGTTCGTTGATCATTGCTGCCAACCGCGCCCCTGTGACCTTTGAGCAGACCGAGAGCGGAACGCTAGAATATCAGCGGGGCAGTGGGGGATTGGTCACGGCGCTGACCGGGCTATGCCGGCATACCGACGCCACCTGGATCGCCTGTGCCCAGACCGAGGCCGATATCGCCTGGGGCCGGGGACAGGTGGCCTTTGACGAGGACGCTACGGTTGGCGTGCGGTTCCTCTCCCCTGCCCAAGAGGTCTACGACGGCTACTATAACGTCATCGCCAACCCGCTGCTGTGGTTCTTGCAGCACTCGATGTGGGATGTGCCCCGGGCGCCGATCATCGACCGCGCCACCTGGCATGCCTGGGAGGATGGCTACCGGGCCGTCAATTGCCAATTCGCCGATGCCATCGCCCAACAGGTCCTGGCCTCGGCCCAACCCACACTGGTCATGCTGCAGGATTATCATCTCTATCTGGTGGCCCGGTACCTGCGGGCCGCGCTGCGCAAACACCAACGGCCCACCACGTTGCACTTTGTCCACATCCCCTGGCCGGGGCCAGAATACTGGCGCATCCTGCCCCCCGCCATGCGCGAGGCCATTCTGAATAGCCTGTGCGCTCTGGACCTTCTTGGCTTTCAGACCCAGGCCGATGCAGAGAACTTTCTTCGCACCTGCCAGACACACCTGCCCAGGGCCAAAGTCAGGTACAAGCGCGGCAGCGTCAGGTACAAAAAGCATGTTACCCACGTGCGCGATTTCCCCATCTCTATCGACGTCAGCGCCTTGAGGCAGCTTGAGGTGTCGGCCGAAGTGGCGGAGCAGCGGCAGGAGCTCGAGGATCTGGTTGCGGACCAGAAGCTGATCCTGCGCATCGACCGCATCGAGCCCAGCAAGAACATTGTTCGTGGCTTCCTGGCTTTCGAAGAGATGTTGGAGCTGTACCCGGAACACCGGGGCAAGGTCAAGTTGCTGGCCCTGCTGGTCCCTTCACGGATGGATGTGGACGAGTACACCCACTATCTGGACGGGCTCATGGCCACGGCGGGGCGGGTCAATGCCACCTACGGCGACAGCGAGTGGGAGCCGGTGCGCGTTTTGGTGGGCGATAGCTACCCGCGGGCTGTGGCCGCGATGCAACTGTACGATGTGTTGCTGGTGAACGCCATCGTCGACGGCATGAACCTGGTGGCCAAAGAGGGACCCATCGTGAATACCCGCGATGGCGTCCTCATTCTCTCTGAGCGGGCAGGGGCGCGCCAGCAGCTCGAGCCGGGTGCCCTGATCGTGTCGCCCTGCGACGTGTACGCGACCGCAGAGGCCATGCACCAGGCCCTGGTGATGCCCTCTGCCGAGCGCCGCGAGCGCGCCCGGGAACTGTGCAGGCTGGTCGAGGAGGAGGATATCGCGGCCTGGCTCTGCCGCCAACTGGAGACGATCGTCGAGCTGGGACTCTGAAAAGGCGGGTGATCAACATGGCAAACCCGGAAACCGCGATCCTGCACTATTCTGCACCCCCCGTCGTCGGCGGGGTGGAATCTGTGATCCAGGCCCATGCCCAGGTCTTTCGTCAGGCGGGCTACCCGGTGACGGTCATCGCCGGGCGAGGCGAGGAAGCATCCCTGCCGGCAGGGACGGGCTTGGTCCAGATTCCAGAGTTGGACACCCAGCACCCCCAGGTCGTGCCGTTGAGCGCCCAACTGGAGCGGGGCGAGCTTCCGGCCGGCTTTGATGACCTGACGCAGCAATTGGCAGGGACACTGGCGCCCATTCTCACCCGATACGATAACCTCATCGTGCACAATGTATTCACCAAGCACTTCAACTTGCCTTTGACGGCAGCGCTCTGCCAGTTGCTGGATGGGGGCCAGATCCGGCACTGCATTGCCTGGTGCCACGATTTTACCTGGACCAGTCCCAGTTCCGGCTCAAAAGTCCATCCGGGACATCCCTGGGACCTGCTGCGGACGCATCGTCCTGACCTTGTCTACGTCGTCGTGTCCAAACGCCGCCGGTCGGAGCTGGCCGCGTTGTTGGCTTGTTCCCCAGAGCAGATCCAGGTCATCTACAACGGGGTCGATGCGCCATCCCTTCTGGGGCTATCGGCTGAGGGCTATGCCCTGATCAATCGGTTGGGCTTGCTGGCCTGCGATCTGGTTCTCCTCATGCCTGTGCGAGTCACCCAGGCCAAGAATGTCGAGTACGCGCTCAGGGTCATCGCCGCGCTGAAAAGCCGCCAGTTCCGTCCCAAGCTGATCCTGACCGGCCCGCCAGATCCCCACGATGTACAAAACATGGCCTATTACCGGGAACTGCAAGCCCTGCGCCGGGAGTTGGGCGTCGAAGAGGAGATGCGCTTCATCTTTGAGTCCGGGCCCGATCCAGACCATCCTTATACCGTCGATGCTGGGATTGTGGGAGACCTGTACCGGGTCAGCGACCTGATGTTCATGCCCAGTCACCGGGAGGGCTTTGCCATGCCTGTGTTGGAGGCCGGACTGGTTGGTATCCCCGTCGTCTCTACCGCTGTGCCGGCGGCCCGGGAGATCGGGGGCGAGGACGTGATCCTGTTCGACGAGAGCCAGGACCCAGCCCAATTGGCCGGCCGGATCCTGGCCTGGGCCGGAAGGAGTCCCGTCCATCGCTTGCGCCGCAGGGTGCGGCAG
>JASFHU010000558.1:0-4073 GCA_050123055.1 Anaerolineae bacterium | reverse complement strand
AAGCGTCCATCTTGGTCAAATACGTCAATCATAATGGTGAGCACATAGGGATTCCGGGCCATTCCCAGCAAATGGCACTGATCATCACTGCTTTCGGTCAGGGATTGCCATAGACGTTGCCAAGTTTCCGGAAGTTCCTTCTGCAGCAATGTTTTGATTTGCTCATCGTTGAGAGGCTGTACCTCGACCCGCTGCAGGCCGGATAGCTCCTCGCCGTAATCCAGCACCCGGCAGGTGACCAAAAAACGGTTGCCTTTGGCCGACCATTCATCAATAAAGTGGCGCAGGGCCAGTGTACGTTCGCGGTAGCCTTCGTGCGGCATTTCGTTCAATGCATCGAATAGAATGAATAGTCTACCGGCGTCCAGATAGTATTCCAGCCTGGCTGCCAGTTCCGACGCGCCCCAGTAATCGGCTTCCGGCGAGCCGCCCCAACCCTGAAGAATAAATTCATCCAGCGACATTCCCGAACCAAACTCGCTCAAACGAAGGGGAACGGGCAGCCTGTCGGGTTCATCAGCAAATTGGTAGGCCAGGTTTTCCAGGGCTGTGGTTTTGCCGGAGCCAGGATCGCCCAGCAGGATGATGCAGGGATATTTATCCACAGCTTCTCGCAAGGTTTCAAGTTTGACCCGTTTGATATCCTGGCCTTTTTGGACCCATTCGTGGTATGCGGACTGCGCTCGACGTTTGCGCCGGCGGGTTGAACGAGGAGCGGTAGGCTCTCGTTTGGATACAACTTCGGTGGTTTCACCGGCCAGAGGGACGAAATATGCAGCATCTTCAGCATAGCGAGCTTTCAGTCGCGCTCTGTAGTCTTGTTCAAGTTGCGATGATTCTGGCGCAATCTCTTTCGGCACCTCTGGTTCCCGGGCAGAGGCAGGCGGGGGCGCTGCGGGTCCTAGCTGCCCGGCCTCCAGCGCGTAGGAGACGGCCTGCTCGAGCGACATCGCCCGCCCCTCTGCCCACGCGGCATCGAATGTCGCACCGTCGAGCTGCTCTCGCACCGCTGCCACATGACGGTCAATCTCGGACCGCTCGACTGGATGCATGACAATGCCCATCGCTTCCAGTAGGGCCTCGGAGGCCCCCAGGATGCGCGCGGCTGCACGTGGTTGCCCCAGTGCTGCGACAGAACGGGCCATGCCATCCAGATACATGGCTGAGTACTTTTTGTCTCCCAGTTCCCACAATAGGGCCAGAGTCTCGGCAAATAGCGCTCCTGCTTTTCCTGGCAGACCTCTATGCTGCGCCACACTTCCCAGGTTGCCCAGCGTTATGGCTTCGCGCAGTTTGTGGCCTGTCTCGCGACTCAGGGCGAGGCATTCCTCGTATGCTTCCTGCGCTTGATCGCAATTGCCAACCACACGCCCCAGTTCACCCAGAACGGTGAGGGCCTGCATGATGCCCGGCTTGTGACCCGACTCGCGGAATATCGCTAAGCCTTCCTGGGCCAGGGCTATGCCCTCCTTGCACTGGCTGGGGAAAGGCACTGCATGAATACTGAGAACAATGAGCGCCCAGGCACTGCCGACCTCGTCTCCCACCTGCCGGTAGATCGCCAGAGCCGCGCCACTGCAGGTCTTGCCTTTCTCGTAATCGCCCGTATCGACACACAGATAGCCTGCAGCGTTGAGCGCTCCAGCCCGCGCAGGGGGAGAGGCACCCTGACCGCTCTCCAACGTGCGCTCCGTCCACGCCAAGCCTTCGGCACTGTGACCGTCGAAAAACCAAAAATCGCGCAGGGCGCCCACCAGCCGCAATCCCAGCTCGGCCTCGCCCTCACCCAGCGACCAGGCCAACGCCGAGCGTAGATTGTCCTGTTCGGCTCTCAATCGCACAAACCAGTGTTGCTGCCGTGCCCCACGCAGCTCAGGCTCTGCCCGCTCTGTTAGCGCCAGAAAGTACTCGGCGTGCCGTCGCTGCAGGACCTCGGCCTCGCCACTGGCCTCCAGCCGTTCCCACGCGTACTCGTGGAGCATTTCAAGCATGACGAATCGTTGCTCACCACCCTGCCCGACCTCCTGTCTCAATAGATTCTTATTCAGCAACGATTCCAAGCCGTCCATTACGTCGATGGCGAGACCGTGGCTGCAGACAGCCTCCACCGCAGCCAGGGTGCGTCCGCCCTGAAAGACCGCCAGCCGGGCGAACAAGGTCTTCTCCGGCGGGTCGAGTAGGTCGTAACTCCAATCGATCGTCCCGCGCAGCGTCCGCTGCCGCGCCGGCAGATCCCGTGGTCCTGCGACCAACACCCCCAGACGGCTCTCCAGGCGCCGGAGCATCATTTCCGGCGAGAGCACGGTGCAGCGGGCTGCCGCCAACTCGATGGCCAGTGGCAGCCCGTCGAGCCGCACGCAGATTTCGGCCACAGCCGGAGCATTGTCATCGGTGAGGATGAAATCGGGCCGGACAGCGCAGGCACGTCGCATGAAGAGCTCGACGGCCTCGTACTGCGACAAGCTGTGCAGAGGTTCAGCGCGGTCTAGGTCCGGCAGGGCCAGCGGTGGCACGGGATATTCCTGTTCGCCGTAGACGCGCAAAGCCTCACGGCTGGTGACCAGGGCTTTCAGGCCCGCCGAGGAGGACAGCAGCTCCCCAAGCAGCGTCGCGGAGCCAACGACCTGCTCAAAGTTGTCCAGGAGCAGGAGCAAGTGCTTGTGGCGGAGGGCGCTCTTTAGGGTGTCCAGTAGAGGCTGACCGCCGGGCTCCCCGATGCCCAGCACCTGGGCGATGGTTGTGGCCACAAGTCCGGGGTCTCTGATGGGCGCCAGATCGACGAAAAAGACGCCGTCCTGGTACTGGTCCAGGACTTTGGCGGCGACCTTCAGACCCAAGCGCGTCTTGCCCGTCCCGGGCGGACCGGTGAGGGTCAGCAACCTCGTCGTCCCCAGCAGGTGCACGACCTCTGCTGTTTCGCGTTCGCGCCCCACGAACGAGGTGAGCTGCGCCGGCAGGTTGTGGGTCACCTGCGGCTGCTGGGGTGCGTCGGTAGGGAGAGAAGGTGGAGCGAAACGACTCTCTCCGGGAGCGAGGCGCACCGGGGTGGGCATCTCCCGGCCCTTCAGGATCGCCTCCAACTCGGCCCCCACCAGGCGCACGCTGGGAATGCGCCCCTCGCGGTCCTTCTCCAGCATGCGGTAGACCAGATCCGCCAGGGCCTCCGGCGCATCGGGGCAGCACTGGACCAGGTCGGGCACCGGTTGGGTCAGAATGGCCGTCAGCTTGGCCGTGAGGTTGTCACCCGGAAACGGAGATTCTCCGGTCAACATCTCGTACAGCATCACCCCAAAGGCCCAGATGTCGGTTCGCTCGTCCAGGGCCTCGCCCCTGCACGCCTCGGGGCTGAGAAAGTCGGGGGTACCCACCAGGACGCCCGTCTGGGTCAGGCGAGGGCTTTCCAGCACGCGGGCGATGCCAAAGTCGGTCAGGCGGGGGGTGCCGTCCTCGGCCAGGAGCACGTTGGCCGGTTTCAGGTCGCGGTGGATGATACCCAGGCGGTGGGCGCGGGTCAGGGCGTCAGCCAAGTCGAGGGCGATCTCGAGGACAAGCGAGACGGGAAGTGTCCGCTGAGCTCCCAGCAGGTCCTGGAGCGAACCGCCGGCGACGTACTCCATGACGAGAAAATGCCGGTCCTGGTCCTCGACGGCAGCCACCATGCGCACGATGTTGGGGTGGTCCAGTTGGCGCAGGGCCTCGCCCTCGCGCACGAACCGTTCTAGGAGGCTGGGGTCGCGGGCGACGACCCTGGGGTCGAGGGCCTTGACGGCGACGGGTTCTCCGTTGTGGGTGTCGGTGGCCCGGTAGACCTCACCCATGCTGCCCCGGCCGACGAGGTCGCCTTCCGAGTCGCGAATCTCGAAGCGATCGGCAATGCGTTGGCTGTGAACAGCGTTCTCGACCATCTCAAGCCAGCTTCTCCACGAAGATCCTTTGGGAAAGCAAAGAAGGCTCGCCCGGGTTACCGAGGCGAGCCCATTGTGCTTGTTGTTCGGTGAGTAGTAGGTTATGCGGCTAGCGCCCCAGCGCCCGGTAGGCAAATGACCCTGCAGACAAGGCCATGTCCATTATAA
>JASFHU010000557.1:0-4074 GCA_050123055.1 Anaerolineae bacterium | reverse complement strand
TTCTCGGCCTTTTTGTGGCCGCCAGCCTGCTCTTGGCCCTGACAGCAGCCCTATTGCCTCCAACTGAATGGGATAGCCTGGTCTACCATCTGGTGGGTCCTGAGCGTTATCTCCAGGCCCACCGGCTGACCTTTGACTTTGACAACTACTACCTGTTCTTTCCCTCCTTCGTCGAGATGCTTTTCACGGCCGGCATGGCCCTCAAAGGCGACGTAGTGCCCAGGCTGCTCCACTTTGGCTACTTGTTGCTGACACTGGGCGCGCTCGGCAGCTTTGCGGCTCGCTTTTGGGAACGACGATTGGGCTTGTTGGCTGCCGCCCTGTTCCTCTCGATCCCAACAGCCGTGCAGATCGCCAGTTGGTCCTACGTGGACCTGGCGCTGACTTTTTACTGTTTGGCTGCTCTCTACAGCCTGCTGGCATGGTTGTACCCACAGCAAGCGCAGTCCCGGTCCTCTGGCTGGCTGATCCTGGCCGGCATATTCGCGGGAGCCTCCCTGTCTATCAAGTACACCGGCGGGGTCACACTCCTGATCCTGGGCGCCGTTCTGCTTTGGTCACTGCTCCGCCGCCGCGTGACCATCCGCATCGCTCTGCGGGGCGGGCTCGTCGTCGGCGGGCTGGCGCTGGCAGTGGCTGCACCCTGGTATGTCAAGAACGCCATCGTGGCCGGCAATCCCATCTATCCGCTGGTGTGGGGTGGTCAGGAGTGGAATCACATTGACACCCGTTGGTTGCTCGGCATCGGGCAAAAGATGTCCCTCCTGGACCTGCTTCTGGTCCCGTGGACTCTGACGGTCCTGGGCACCCAGGGCACGGTCGCCTATGATGCAACCTTCTCGCCTCTTTTTCTGGTCCTTCTACCTCTGCTTCTCCTTGTGCCGCGCAGGGCGCGGGGCCTGGGTGAGTTGCTGCTGGCAGCAGCCATAGGTTACCTGGTCTGGATCGTGAGCAGCGCAGCCGCATACGGTACCTTTGTCTTGCAAGGGCGGCTTCTCCTACCGATCTTTGCTCCCCTGAGCCTCCTGTGTGCCTACAGCCTCGACGGAATGAGCACCTGGGATCGCCCTTCATTTTCACTGCAGCGCGTCCTGAAAATCATCACTGGGCTGACCCTGGTCCTCGGCCTCTTCAGCCAGATCCTGTTAACCATCAGCCTCAACCCCTGGCCCTACCTTGTGGGCTACCAGAGCCGGGACAGCTACCTGGAGAATCAGATCCCCCAGCGGCTGCATCAGACCTTCAGGTATCTCAATGAGAACCTGGCTTCCGACGACAAGGTACTCTTGGTTTGGGAGCTGCGCAGTTATGGCCTGAACGTGCCCCACAAAGCCGACGATCTGCTCGACAACTTTGCCCAAAGCCTGGCTGGCTATGGCTCGCCAGAGGCTGTCGCCGAGGGCTTGCACCAGGAGGGTTTCACCCACATTCTGGTCAACCAGTACATCTACCCCTGGATCATCAGTGATTATCCGTTGACACAGGAAGAACAGGCCAGTTGGGAGAGCTTCCGGGCGCAATACCTGACCCGCGATGCGCTCCTCCACGCCGAGGGTGAATATCTGTTTCTCTACCGCCTCCTTCCCTGACCTCGAGCCCCTTTGTGCAGCTGTTCCAGATGCACTGGGTTACCCTGATCTGACTCTGGGGGGCCCGGACTTGACGCCAGCCCATTGATGACCCTGCTCCGGCCACGCAGCATTCTGGACATTTGGCCATAGTTGGTGTATCTTTGATGGTAGTTTGAGACAGCCACCGGCCGTGTTGTCTGGCCTGACGCTCAGAACCCATTCCAGCCTGGGGCTGCTGAGGCCGGCTCGTCTCTGTGGCGATCTGAGGCCTGATGGAGGGGCGGTATTGTGAGAGAGAACCAACATCCACCCTCAGACCAGTCCAAAGCCGACAACGGAGTGGACCTGCTTCTGGCATTCCTGCTGCTTGCGGCAGCCTTGGGTGTGCGCTGGCTGTACTTTGAAAGCGTCCTGTTTCCTCCAAGCGACGAGCCAGCCTTCTTTCTGACCACGGCCGAGAACGTGCTCACCGGGCGCGGCCTGGAGGTAGACGTCCTGTGGAACTATGAGCCCAGCTTCCCCACCGTAACCCATCCCAGCCACGAACGCTGGATGCCTTTGACCACCGGGTTGATCGCCGTGGCCTTTGCTATCCAGAGGGCCGTCTCGGGTACGCTGGAAGCGTCGCTGCAAGTGGGACTGCTGCCGGGTCTGCTCCTGGGAGCCATGCTCGCACCACTCACGTATCTGGTGGGACGGCGGGTACTGCCGGGAGGGGACGAGCGCCGCCTGAGATCGGAGAGGGTAAGCCGCTGGGTTGCGTTGGGCGCGGGCCTGCTAGTCTCTGTGAACGCACACCTCGCTTTCCAGTCGGCCAGCGCTGGCAGCAGCGCCATCTTTGCTTTGCTAGCGGTATGGGCACTTTCTATGGCAGTGCGCAAACCCGGCGACCAGGGGGGATACTTTGCCGCAGGCTTGCTCATCGCCCTTGCCTACCTGACAAGCCCCAACGCGTTGCTACTACTGGTCACCATCCCTCTCGCCTGGTTTCTACTGCCCTTGCCCCCCCGCCTGCGGCCCGAGTTCCCCGACAATCCAGCAGCGGAGGTTGCCTGGGAACACTGGCCCAAGGAACAGGGGACCAAGGAGGAACCACGACAGAGGTCGGGACCCAGGCTGCTAAACGTGTTGGACCTGGGTGTTGCCTTTGTCCTCGTGGTCGCACTCTGGCTGGTGCGGAACTATCTGGCCTTTGGGACGCCGCTGCCCAGCTCGGTGCTGCAGCACGCCTGGCTGAGTGAGCGGTTGGATATCTTTAACTACTGGTTCCCCCCGACATGGCAAACCTGGCTGGCCCAGGACTGGCAGTCACTCCTGCACCTGAGAGGTCAGGCCTTGGTGCACAATGGATTGCTTTTGCTCGGCAGAACCTTTGCCTGGGGCTTGTTGGCGCTGCCTGGGCTCTGGCTGCTTCGCCGCGAGTGGACTTTTTTTCCCGCCCTCGTCTATGGCCTGACTCTCTTTTTTGGACTGGCGCTCGTCTTTCCCGTGTCCTCGATGGCTGGAACCTTTGAGCGTTCGCTGGGCGCGGTGATGCCCTTTCTGGCCCTGGCCGCGATGTATGCCGTCCAGCAGGCCCTCAAACCATTCAAACAACATCGGAAGCTGTGCCTCACCCTTTCAGTGGCCATCGTCATCGCCCTCCTGGCCGTTGCCGGGATCTTGATGAACAGGGACCTGGCGGAGGTCGCTGGTCGCCAGGAGGCCAGACAGGCACAGTTCGAGAGGGTCGCCAACTGGCTGACACGGAACGCCAACCCCGGCGATGTGGTCATGACGCCGCAGACCTATAGTCTGAACTATGCCAGTGGCCACCCCACCATCGCCCTGCCCGGCAACGAACCTCCCGATGCCGCCTGGGATGCAGCCCAACGCTACAGAGCACGGTATCTGGTCATCACCGAGCCGTACGGGCTGTACCCACAGATCCTGCAGAACCAGGCCGACCCCCGCTTCCGGCTGGTGGCAGAACTAGGAATGACCCAGATCTACGAGATCGGAGAGGGACAGCCTTGAGCCAGCCCCACCCCCCGCGACGCTGGATCCCTTGGGCACTTTTGGCCCTGGCATTGGGGGTCCGCCTGCTAACTGCCTGGCCACTCCGGGAGCCTGGCTATACCGACGCCTACTACTATTCCGTTGGGGCGCAGCAGTTGTTCGCCGGACAGGGCTTTGTGGAACCCTTCATCTGGAACTATCTCGACCCACCGGAGACCGTGAATCATCCTGGATACCTCTACTGGATGCCGCTGACAGCCATCCTGGGCTGGCTGGGACTGGAGGTCTTGGGCAACTCCTTTCGGGCGCTGCAGGCACCCTTTATATTGCTCTCGGCATTGCTGCCGTTGGTGTCCTACACTGTCGCCTGGGACCTTAGCGGCAAGCAAAAGCACGCCGTCCTGGCCGGCCTTTTGACTATCTTCCCCGGCTACTATGCTCACAGCTTTGTGGTTCCCGACAGCTTTGCCGTCTTTGCCCTGGCCGGAAGTGTCTCTCTGTGGGC
>JASFHU010000556.1:0-4075 GCA_050123055.1 Anaerolineae bacterium | reverse complement strand
CGCTACGACCGGCCGCCCAGCGATACCTACGACCACTATTATGTGGCCCTGGCCAGCAGTGGCGAGGCCAACTATTTGCTGGAGACCAGTCACGAACAGGTTTGGCGCTTCTCCGATGGGCAGAAAAGCACGCCCTGGGTCAAGCTGCCCCAGAGCCGCGACGTGGACGTGGGCGCCAGTGACGATGGCGTTTACGTTCTGACCCGGTCCATGAACAGCCCACGGGCCAACCTGATACGCTATCGGGATGCCAGGCAGGTCTCAGATTTCCAGCCCAACGTGGACCTGATGCATCCGCGCCAGGTCATCGCCACCGACGTGGTCGTTTACGTCCTGGACCGTGCTGGCCGCCGGCTGCTGACTCTCGACCCTGTGGAGGGCACCCTGCTCGCCCTGCACCAGTTTCCCGACCGGCGGGCTGTCAGCGCGGTCTGGGCTGAGCCGTCGGGCCAGTACCTGATCCTGGCCGGCCGCGACGCCCTCTACTTCTATGGCCTGCCTGAGCGGCAGACAGAGATCGAGGCCGTGCAGGTCCTGGAGGGCCCTCAGCCCCACGACCCGGACTTGTTGAACCGTCTGCGCGGCCTGGCCGTGCCCATCGAGGGGGCCAAGATTACCTCCCGCGACTTTCAGATGCCTGGCGCGCCCCGCCACTACCGCTTGGGTGTGCACGAAGGGATCGATTTTTACGGCCACACCGTCGGAGTGCCGGTCAATCGTCGCACAGCAGTACGCTCTGTGGCAGACGGAACGGTGATCCGTGCACTGGTAGATCATCAGCCGCTCACGGCTTTGCAGGCCGACGAGTGGTACGCTCAAAGCCGTGCCTTGGGGTACACACCACAGGACGTTCTGGATGGATACCGCGGAATGCAGATCTGGATCGACCATGGAGAGGGTGTGGTTTCGCGCTACGCCCACCTGGGGAGTATCGAGCCGGGCATCATCGAAGGCGAGGTGGTGACACAGGGGCAGAAGATCGCCACGGTGGGAAATTCGGGTACACCCGGCTCGGTGGAAAGTGAGACCAACGACGTGCACCTGCACCTGGAGCTGTGGGTGGGCGATCACTTTGTCGGTCAGTTCCTGCGCCCTATCGAGGCGCGGGAATGGTTGGAGAGGATCTTGCGATGAAGCCTAGAACCATCCTTCTTCTGGTGCTAGCCCTTGCCCTCATCATCGGCGGGGTGATAGGCTGGACCAAGTACCAGCAGGTCCGCGCCGATTACGACGCCTACAGGACCCTGATCCAACAGGGGGTCAAGATCGCTGGCCTGGACGTGGGCTGGCGCACCCCGGAAGAGGCACGAGGAAAGGTCTTTGAGGGGGCGGCCAAGCCATACTATGAGGACTTTCGGCTAACTTACCGAGATACCGAGCTGACCCTCTCACCCGGCGACGACCTCGGTTTTGAGATCCCGGTGGACGAGATGGTTGAGGAGGCGGTAGCTGCCAGTCACCAGTACGACTATTGGCAGGGCTTCAGACTCTGGATCCAGGGGCAGGCGGAATCGCTGGATCTGGACGTTCCCCTGCGGATGACCTTTGACGAATCGGCCGCCACCAGCCACCTGGAAGAGATCGCCAAAGCCCACGACATCGAGGCGGTTGAGCCGATGGTGGATGTCCAGAAGTTGACCTTCATCCCGGGTCTCCCGGGGCGTCGGATGGACGTGGCGGCGTCGGCGGAACTGATCAACGAGAGAGTGCCCGACCCCGCTGAACGTGAGGTCGATCTGCCGATCAGCATCACCAAGCCGGATCAGAGCCTGGCCCGCATCGAATCGATGATCAGCACGCTGGGACCGGTGATGGAGCGCGCCCCCATCCTGCCAAGCTACTATACCGCGACCATCCCACTCAGCACCACGGGGGGGTTGGAGAGCACGCCGCTGGTTGACTATACGGGCGAACTGACCTGGACCTTCCCTCACTTCATCAGCTACACCGGCCACCTTACCCAGACCACCGGTTTCTTTTTCGATCCTGGCGAGCCGGGCTACACGTTCAATGTGACCGAGGCCACCCGGCTGGTAGACCTGAGGCTGCGGTCGGGGATGACTGAGCCAATCACCTTCGAGCCGGACCTGGTGCCACCACCGCCGATCACGCCGTCGCTGCTACTCCCGCCGCTGGAAGCACGGCTGGCCGAGTTCCCCGGGGTGACCAGCATCCTGGTCAAGAACCTGGACACGGGCGAGATGATCTACGAGTCAAACGTGGATTACGTCCTGTCGGGGATGAGCATCGTCAAGATCGGCATCATGGTGGAGGTCTATCGTCATTTCGGCGGAGAGGTGGACGCGCAGACCCACCAAGAACTGGTCGACATGCTGGGCAGCGAATCGTGCAATCCTTGCGCCAACCGGCTGCTCGCCACCGTTGGTGGCGGCAGTGCCTCCGCAGGGGCACAAAAGGTCACCAACACCATGCGCCGGCTGGGGCTGGCCAACTTTTACCTCTGCGCGCCCTTCCGTGTGGTGGAGCTGTGGGACGACCGGGCTGAGACGGTATGGACAGCGGCTGCAGGCGATCTTGTGTTCAGTCAAGAGCAAGAGCAAACGCCGCGCTACGATCGCTGCGTGCGCGCCACCCCCCGCGAGATGGCGGACTTGGTGGAGATGATCTACAGTTGCACGCAGGACGAGGGCCTGCTGCGGGACGCCTACCCCAACGTGTTCTCACCAGAGACGTGTGAAGAGATGATCGACATCATGGCCGCCAACGACCTGCGCAACATGCTAGGGGCCGGGATTCCCTACTGGATCAAATTGGCGCACAAACATGGCTTCTCGGGCTACGACGTGCCCTGGGGCGACACACGGGGCGAAGTGGGCATCGTCTTTTCCCCGAGTGCACCTTGGCTCATCAGCTTCTATATCTGGGAGGATACGGCCTGGATCAATTGGGGGATCAACCAGCCCCTGTACCGGGACGTCAGCAACATGCTCTACAACTACTTTGAGTGGGCCGAACCCTTCTGGCCGCTGCCGCCGTGGGCGCCTCCGCTAGAAGAGGAGGCTGAGGAAGAGGGTGCCTGAGTCAAGACGCCCCGACGGGGCGTCTCTACCGGGTGGTTCGGGTGGTTCCGACCCTGGTGGTTCCCCAGGGGACCTGATGGCTACCTGGGCGACACCATGATCTTGTCGCCCACTCTCACGATACCTCCCACAACTACGCCGCAGAAGATACCCTCGGTAGGTAGCAGCGAATGGCCTTGGAAACTGAAGGTGTGAGCGATCTCGGGTGGCTTGCCCAACTGTTCCACCTCTAGCACCACCTGGTCGCCGATCTTTAGGCGATCTCTGACCTGCAGACGAGACGTATCCAAGCCTACCGTCGTCAGGTTCTCAGCAAAGCTGCCCGCTACGGCACTCAGGTCGTGCTCTTGGATGAGCCGTTCGACGCTTTCCCAGGCCAACAAGCTGATCTGCCAGCGCCCAGGCCGCGCCGGACCAGCATGGCTGTCACCTGCCAATCCCCACCCCGCCCGCAACTCGCCCTGGCCCACATTCCGCTTGGAATCGCTCCGGCGCTCGCTCCGGCAGATTGCCTTGACGGTGGCTGCGAAGAGCTTTTCCCTCGCGCTATCTCTCAGGTCTGTGCGTCCCTCAACCATGACGGCACCCCTCGCCACACGAGCAGGGAGGCGCAGCACAACGTTCTTCTTGCCCACAACAGGTGTGACCGGCCGATCGCTGAGTTTGCCCGCTCAGAACATTGGGCACCGAAAACAGCTTGTTCGTCAATTCGCTGCCGCATTCGGGACAGAGCGGCGTCACTCCGCTGGCGCGGACCAGCAGTTCGACATGCTGACCGCAACCACCACAACGATACTCGTAGATGGGCATTCTACCTCCTTCAATCCCCTGAATTTCCTTGACGTTCCACCGCCCGCCGGGCGACCAGGGCCGCGATTGTCGTCGTCAGCGGTACTCCCGCCAGCAAGCCAAGGCTACCGACCAGCGTGCGCACAATCTCTTCGGCAATGATGGCCCGGTTGAGGGCGATGCCCAGAGGCTCGGTAAACACGACAAAGAGGAGAACCAACGGCAGCGCGGCTCCAACGTAGGCC
>JASFHU010000555.1:0-4079 GCA_050123055.1 Anaerolineae bacterium | reverse complement strand
ACCTATCGATCCCAGCCAACCGAATCTATGGCCTGCTGGGGCCCAACGGCGCAGGCAAGACGACGACGATCTCGATCTTGACCACGCTGCTCGAGCCGACAGCGGGTGATGCCAAGGTCCTTGGCCTGGATGTGGTGAAAAAGGCAAGCGACGTGCGCCAGCGGATCGGGGTGACCTTCCAAGAGATGGTGCTGGATGACGAGTTGACTGGCCGCCAGGTGATGGACTACCACGGGCGGCTATATCGCATGGGTAAGACAGAGCGCAGAAGCAAGATTGAGGAATTGCTGTCTCTGGTAGAGCTGGAGGAGGCAGCCGAGCGCAAGGCCAAGACCTATTCCGGCGGCATGAAGCGCCGTCTGGAGCTGGCCCGCGCGCTGATGACAACCCCCCAGGTACTTTTCCTGGATGAGCCGACGCTGGGTCTCGACCCACAGACCCGCGCCCGGATCTGGGACTATCTCCGCGCCCTGAAAGAAGAGGGCGGCATGACATTGCTCTTGACGACCCACTACATGGACGAGGCCGAGGAGCTGGCTGACACTGTCGGCATTATCGACCGGGGCAAGTTGGTCGCCGAGGGCACCCCGCAGGAACTGATCGAACAGATGGGTGCGGATACGATCCACGTCATCGGTGAGGGCGAGCGAGACGCCTTCGTAGAGAACGTCAGGACTCTGCATTTTGTGCAGGCGGTAAACACAGGCCGGACGGTGATCCAGATCGGCGTCGACTCGAGCCGCAAGCGTCTGGTGGAGATCATCTCTCAAGCGAGGGACAGCGACTTTACCATCCAAGACATCACGGTGGCCAAGCCCAGCTTGGGAGACGTCTTTCTAAAGTTCACAGGCCGCCGGCTGCGCGACACGGACAGCACCGAGACTCAACACAGAATGCTCCTGATGAGCTAGGTAGACGGAAGACAAAGGAGATCAATCAATGGTTGCCACCGTTACGTTGTGGAACAAACAGATGCGCAAGTTTCTGGCCAATCCAGAAGAGATGTTTGGCCTGATGATCCAGCCCATCCTGTGGGTTGTACTCTTTGGAGTGGGCATGAGGAGTATGCTGTCGGCGGATATGCCCGGCAGCGGAGACCCTTACGTGACCTTTATGCTGCCCGGTATCGTGGTCCTGAGCGCCCTCGGCGGCGCGATCGGAGGGGGTTCGGTGTGGCTGACCGAGCGCCTGCGCGGGATTGTGAAGGAATACCTGGTTGCACCTATCCCGCGCCTAAGCATCCTCATGGGTAATGCCCTGAGTACCATGACCAAGAGCATGTTTCAGGCCATCATCATCCTGATCGTAGGTGTGATCCTGGGCGCCAAGCTTAATGCGAATCCCCTGGGCTGGCTGGGCGGACTGGTGATCGTAGCCGGATTTGGGCTCGGCTTCTCCGGAATCGCGCTATCCATGGCTTCTCAAACGGACAACCCGGGCGCATACCACGCCATGATCATGGTTTTCAACCTGCCGCTGCTCTTTCTCAGCAACGCGCTCTATCCCTTGGCTACGATGCCAGCATGGATGAGGATAGCATCTTTGCTGAATCCCACCACCTATACGATCGATGGTTTGCGCCAGATGATGTTTCGGGATCCCGCGGCGCTGGCAGGCGGTGACCCGCTACCCCTGTGGCTGTGCTGGGTAGTTGTCCTGGCCTTTGCCGCCGTCGGTATGTGGCTGGCCCATTCCGCGTTCAGAAAATCAATCAAATAGGTGGAAACGCGCCCTTGGATGCAGTCTGGCCCTGAGTTCAGTGCCAACTGGCCAATGAAAGAGAGAACCTGAAAAAGCTTGGTAAGTGAGGAGGCAGTAAGATGAATTGTGTTGAAAAGGTGCTAAACCGCAGAAGTATCAGAAGGTTCAAGAATGAGCCAGTGAGTGAAAAAGTCCTGAACAGCATTCTCGAGGCTGGTAGACGCGCACCCTCTGCGACGAACCAGCAACCCTGGCACTTTGTTGTAGCAAGAGACTACAACGAAAAAGATGCCTGTTCCTTTGGAGGATTTAATAGATTCGCCACCGATGCGTCTTTCGTTGTAGTGGGTTTGTATAGAATGTCTGAGGTAATAATCGAGCAGCTTAGCTTGATGGATGTGACGATAGCCCTTCAGAATATGGTCGTTGCGGCTTGGGTTCAAGGAGTGGGGTCATGCTGGATGGGCGCTTTCGATGAAGGAAAACTCAGAGGCACCTTGAACCTTCCAGTAGATTGCAGGATCGTAGGTGCGGTTGCTTTTGGAGTACCCGATGAAAACCCAAGTCAACCAACCAAGAAGCCATTAAGCGAAATAGTACATTTCGACAAATGGTAGCACTCTCCGACAAGCGATATCTCGCAACTTCTTGCGAACGGTATTGAACCCAGACGAATCAAAGAGACCATATCAAACGTGTTCTCGTGACGGACAGTACCAGCGGTATTGGCGAAACCATTACCAGGCACTTTGCCCAGGAGGGAGCCACCGTCATTGTCCATAGTCGCCGCAGGGATGCTGTTGTCCCAAGCATTGCTCTACTGATTGGCTTCGACTACCTTTTGGAGATCGTGCGTATACGTCGTGACGACGGTCAATAGCAACGAACCCAGCACCATGAGAATGATGAGATAGCCATTGGCCAGCAGCCAGTCGTTGAAAAAGTGGCCGATAACCCACTGGCCTAGCACCCATATCACAAAGAGGGCCAGCGACCAAGGCCATAGCAGCGCCAGGAAGCGCAACAGCCCGCCAGAGAGACGGCTGCCCTTTGGGTCCAGGGGCTTGTTGATCCGGGTTCCCAGCGCGCCAGCGATGACGCCGATGAGCGGCGGAAACAGGCCCCCGCCAAAGAGAAGTAGCGGTATACAGAGCAGGATCAGCGCAAGACCGCCATGCTTCCTCTGCACAAAAAACGCCGCCCAGACCATAACGATGAGGCCAAAAATGACAGCCAAGATGCCGGTGATCAAAAAGCTGGGGATGATGGTCATGGCCGGTTCGCAGGCGTTCCAGCTCAGTTCCGGCACGCAAGGGGGGCCTATGGAGACGATCATCAGGCCCTCGGGCCTGGTATTCCCCTGCAGGATCTCAAAGATGCCATGTTCGATGCCGGCTCCGCCAGCGGTCAAACCAAGCACTGTGGCCGTGATCCGCGTCGCTTGCCTCATGCCGATCCCTCCTTCTGCACCTGCACGCTATGACGTCGACAGCCAACGATCTGACTTGGTGATGCCGCGAACAAAGAGCGCAAAGGGGATGAAGCAGATCAAGCCCGTGACCAGGATGAGGACAATGCCGGCCAGATCTACCGGTGAACCGGTATAGAAGGCAGGGAAGACCAGGGCAAAGATGACACCGACGAACAACATACAGCCCAGGAGCAGCAGCCCGGCGCCCGCTACATAGCCGAGGGCCCTGCGCTGCCACAGCAGCAGGCCGCCAATGAGCCACGCCGGGGCAACTATGGCAAAGTCGACGAACCAGACCGGGAGGTCAAGCAAATGGTCGGGCACCGGGCTGGTGAGGGCAGAGACGACATTGGCCAGATTCATCAAGGTGAACAGGACGGCCAGGCCGACCAGAATGCCCCCGGCAACTCTTTCAGGCACGGCGCCGGTGAGGCGCTGGCGCACCGCTGCCGCGTCGATGCTGGCCACGAGGCCGATAAGCGTATACGCACTCAGCCCGACAAGGACGACGTAGGCCAGGAACAGGACATTGAACGGCACGCCGATGGCGTAGGAGACATAGATGTACAGCACATAGAGGAGCACACCGGGCCAGCATAGCAGACCGAGGAGCCTGCCGCGCCGCGCCAGCCACATGGAGCCGAGCAGGAGGGGCAGGCTCACGACCAGCGTGAAAAGATCCGTGGGCTGCTTGAGCAACAGCATCTCTTCCATTGGATAGAGACTGGTGCCAAACAAGAGGCCGGCGACAGACACTATTGCCACCAGGAGCGCGATGACGAGCGAGCTGGCGAAAGCTAGACTCAGGCGGCGGCTGACCGGCAGCCGGTCAGCCTGGGAGCCAGTGACCCCAGTAGATTTGGTTGCACCAGTATCTGGAACAGGAGCAGTGGACATTACACCTCCT
>JASFHU010000554.1:0-4080 GCA_050123055.1 Anaerolineae bacterium | reverse complement strand
GCATCGGCACCGAGAGCTATCTGGGCGTGGCAGGCCAGGGGATCACCGGCTTTGTCCCCGCGCCGGGCTTTGCACCGGACTGGCCGGGCCAGATGAACGCCCAACTGGTGGGCCTGGCCGCTATCGCGGGGCTGACCGTAGTCATCGTGGGTGGCCTATTCCTCGTTTTAAAGGTACTGCTAACGCTGTGGCGCGCCGTTCCTGCTCCAGAGGACGACGAACAGGCGTGATCTGAGCTCCGTGGTCCGTGCGCCACGCATCATGCCTCCTGGTGGATGGGCGGCAATTCGCCTTTCTCTCTGAGTGTCTGAAAGATCCAACCCACACTCTGCTGCGTATGGATGCGCCAGATGGCCTGGGCCAGGATGCGGGCTGAGGTGACGATCTCGACGCGCCCAGCCAGCACATCTTCCACAGTGGCCGTCGTGTCAGACAGAACCAACGTCTTTAGCGGTGACTCCTTGACCTTCTCCAAGGCTCCCGGGGTGAAATCGGCGTGAACGGCGGCTGCGTGGACCTCGCTCGCTCCCCGTTCGAGCAGACGGTCCACCACCTGCAGCAGCGTGCCCCCCGACTGGATCATATCATCATAGATGACAGCCGGACGCTCATTGACGTCGCCTACCATGTCGATAACGGCTGGTTCTCCCTTGGGTGTACGCCGCTTGAAGGCAATGGCCATCTCGTCCCGGGCGATGATCTGCTGCAGGCCGGCTTTGAGGTGATCGCGGAACTCTGTGGCTCGCGCCACGCCTCCGGCATCGGGCGAGACGACGACCACCTCCTGCCGGTCCAGCCGGTGGCGAAAGAAGGATCCCATCAGAAACGCCATGCGCATGTGATCGACCGGGATGTCAAAGAAGCCTTCGATGGCCGGCTCGTGCAGATCGACGGCCAACAGGCGGTCGGCGCCGGCCGTCGTGATCAGGTTGGCCACCAGCTTGGCGGTGATCGGCTCGTGCCCCCGTTTCTTTTTCTCCTGCTTGGCGTAGGCCATGTAGGGGACCACGGCCGTGATCCGCCCAGCGGAGGCCCGGCGCGCGGCGTCTATCATCACCAGCAACTCCAGCAAGTTGTCGTTGATCGACTGGTAGGTGCAGACATTGTCCCCACTGCCACCGGGCGTGCCCCTGGCCAAGCAAGGACGTGCGATCGGGCTGGCGTGCGACTGGCAGATGGGCTGGATGATGAACACATCGGTACCGCGCACGACGCAGTCCAGATCCACCTGTACCTCACCATCATCGAAGCGTCCCACTTTGGCATCTTCCAGACGCTGTCCCAGCTCACCAGCTATCTTTTGCGCCAGCATGGGATTCGCATTGCCGGTGATGAGCCTCAGATCGCCAAATTGCCTTCTGTCGTTAGCCATGCCCCTCCTCCCCTCCAAGGACATCTTGAGCCGAGGCCCGAGCCTCAGCCAAGGCCAATGCCTCGGTTACCGCCTGGCTCGGGGTCGCGGCCTGAATCACCGCCTCTGCGGGCCGACCGTCTTGCTGCAGCTCCCAGGTCCCCAGGCCCACCACGGGCCGGCCCATTTTGAGAGCGAATCCAATCTCTGACAGGGTGCCATAGCCACCGCTGACGGCGACGACGGCATCGGCTGCACGCACGACGACGGTATTGCGCGCCTCCCCCAGGCCGGTAGCGATGGGGAGGTCGACGTAGGCGTTGGCCGCGCGCCGGTCCGCGCCGGGCAGGATGCCGACTGTCATTCCACCTTCGGCCTTGGCGCCACGGCAGGCCGCCTCCATCACGCCTCCCCGTCCGCCGCAGACCAACACCGCTCCCCGGCGGGCGATCTCGCGCCCCACCTCTTCGGCCAGCGTGGCGACCTCGGCGCTACAGCTTGCAGATCCTATCACGGCTACAAACATCATCCAGCCACCGTCGGTATGCTCCTCCGAAAGCACCCAGACAAGTCTGGGACTCCAGGGTGCCCAGCGCGCTACCTAGAGAATACCCCCGGACAAGTCCGGGAGTCCAGAGCGCTCAGCGTGGTTCAGTCCTCCTCCAGGCTGGCCTCCAGCAGCGTGGTGTATACCGCGCCACTGGGTTGCAGATCGCTCTTGATATAGTGCACCTGCCGGACGGTCATCTCGTCCTGGATCCCGGCAACGCTGGCCGCCACGACCTCGCCAATCTCGCGCACCTCTGACTTGGAGGCGTAGCGTTGCACCCGCCCCAGGGTCAGGTGGGGCTTGAAGGGCCGGCTCTCGGTCGGGAAGCCCAACGGCGCCACCTGGGCTTCGACGGCATCGCGCAAGCGGACCAGGGCGCCGGTGACCTCTTGCAGGCCCACCCAGATCACGCGGGGCCGCCGGGTGTTGGGAAAACAGCCCAACCCGGCCAGGGCAAAGGTGAAAGGGCTGACCTCAGCGGCAGCCTGGGCCAGGGCAACCTTGACCTCTTTGACCTTGTCCAGGGGTGTATCACCCAGGAATTTGAGGGTCAGGTGCATGGCTCCCGGCCGCACCCAGCGGACGCTCCGCGGCGCCACCTGGGATCGGAGGCGATCCTGCAGGCGACCGAGATTGTCCTTGAGTTCCACATCCAGCTCAATGGCGATAAAGGTCCGCAGTGTCGTCATCGACTCAATCGCTCCTCGCGGCGGGTTGGTGTGTGACGGGCCGTTCGCCGGCCCCGAGCTTTAGTACGCGCCAGGCATTGCCGCCCAGGATCCGCCTGCGGGTGGCGGTGGGCATCCGCGCCGCCTGGATGTGCTGGATAAAGCGCCCCGGCGTGATAAGCGGGTAGTCGGTGGCAAAGAGGACCTTGCCCGGCGCCCAGCGCGCGGCCAGGGAGAAAATATCGTCCTGATACAGGAACAGCGAAGCGGCCGTGTCATAGTAGACGTTGCTCATCAACCGCGCGACTTCGGGCATCAACTCGTAAAAGATGGTTCCCCCGCCCCAGTGGGCACAAACGAGGGTGGCCTCGGGAAAAAGGCGTGCAAAGCGGATCACCTCGTCGGGTGTGACAGTCCCCTTGCCGGGATAGAGGTGGCCCACCGGCTCGCTGCAATGGGTCAACAGGACCATGTCGCGATCGATGGCCACCTCGACGATGGGGGCCATGACTTCCTGGTCGTCCAAGCGGTACCCCTGCCCATCGGGCATCAATTCGCCCACGCCACACAGTCCGGCCGCCGCGCAGCGCTCGATCTCGCGCACCGCCTCGGCGCTGTTCAAGGGATTGACAATAGCAAAGCCGACGAGCCGGTCCGGGTAGCGGGCCACGGCCTCGATGACATAGTCGTTGTCCCGCCGGCAGAGGTCCATGTCGCGCCAGCCGAAGCCAAAGACGACGGCCTGGTGCACCGAGTCGCGATCCATGGCCGCGATGAGGTCTCCGGCAGAGCTGAGGCGGGCTTTGGGGTTGGCATAGAGGTCGCGGAACCAGGCATCGCGGATCAGGTACTCGTCCCGACGGGCGATGATCTCAGGTGCTGTGATATGAGTGTGGAAATCGATGATCAACATGCACCTCCGGTCGGGATTATAGCACAACTAGGGGCAGATGCAACCTGCAAGCGCTCCCGTACCGCGAGGGCGGCCGGTGTCGAGTCCCGGCTGATCCTTCGCCTATGCTCAGGACAAGGGTTGAGGGCTGGCGGCCCACTTGATGCGGGGGGAAAAGCCAAAGACTACAGCGAATTGAGAAAACAGCGAATCTTGGCGTACGGGGATACGGCCACCACGAATTGTACGAACGGAGCGGTCCGGGTCCGCGCGTGGGGAGGTGGCGGCGTTGCCCCAGAGCGCGTCCGGGCTACTCTGACACTCTGACACTCTGCCGTCGTGCCCGCCGTGATTTTCGGTAAACAACACTCGAGTCGCTGCTGATCCTTCGCTTGTGCTCAGGACAGAGGTTTGATCCTTCGCTCGTGCTCAGGACAAGGGTTGATCCTTCGCTTATGCTCAGGACAAGGGTTGAGCCGGCCGGCTGCTGGCGGGCAACGTCGGTGGGTTTTGCAGGAACTATAACACTGTTGCACTGTAACACTGTCCGCCTGTGCCCCCTCCAGATTTTGAGAAACAATTATCGAGTCCCGGCTGATCCTTCGCTCATGCTCAGGAC
>JASFHU010000553.1:0-4081 GCA_050123055.1 Anaerolineae bacterium | reverse complement strand
GAAATGGGTAGAAGAGTCAGTATCCCGGTCAGGATCGTTGGCAGGCCTGAGCATCGAGTGCCCCTCCGCACAAGGCGGCCAGGTACGCCGGGCAGTGCGCCTCGCACCTCTAAGGGGGTCCAGTACGAGAAGGCCTTTGGAGTCACAGAGCCGGAGGAGTCCGACGCCGCTGGGCAGACGATGGATGATGGTGTAACGAGCGCAGCGCCGGACACACCTGATGTGGCACCTGAAACAACCGAGACCATGGTGGAGCGCGCGCCCGAGAGGCGCGATGCGCTGAAGGGGGAGGTCGACGACTGGCGAGACCAGGCCATGCGCCTGCAGGCCGACATGGACAACTATCGGAAGCGCCAGCAGCGACTTGCCCAGGATCAGATCGAAACAGAGCGCCAGCGGCTATTGGGTGCATTCCTGCAGGTTGTGGACGATCTAGAGCGTGCATTGGCAGCGCCGTTAACCCCAGGCGATGGCTTGCGGGGCGGGGTGGAATTGACGCACCGGACGGCGATTCAGATGCTACAAAAAGAAGGGGTAGAACCGATCGAGGCCAAGGGCCAACCTTTCGATCCCAATTGGCACGACGCGGTGGCAACTGTGGCGCACAACGGCGGCAACTCTGCGGCCGGCACCGTGGTCGAGGTTGTGGAGCCGGGCTATCGTCTGGGAGATCGGTTGCTTCGGCCAGCGAAGGTGATTGTGGCAGTCTAGCCACAGGAAATCGTGAACTGCCTTGCCATGAAGCCTCTGTTGGCGTTTTCTCAGCGTTCCGTGGCCCGGTGATTCCAGTTTGGAGCTGTAGATGGAGTACAAGGACTACTATCAGGTCCTGGGGGTCGACAAGAAATCCAGTGACAAAGATATAAAAAAGGCATTCCGGCGCCTGGCCCGCCAGTATCACCCTGACGTAAACCCGGACGATCCCCAGGCCGAGGAACGTTTCAAGGAGGTCAACGAAGCCTACGAAGTGCTATCTGACTCGGAGAAGCGCCAGAAATACGACCAATTGGGCGCGGACTGGCAACGTTGGCAGCAGATGGGCGGAAGGCAAGGGGACTTTGACTGGAGTCGCTGGACGGCCGGACGGCCTGGCGGCGGCGTGCACGTCCGCTACGGCACCCCCGAGGATGTAGAGGATCTCTTTGGCGGCAGCAGCCCGTTCTCTGATTTCTTTGGCCAGATCTTTGGTGGGATGGGCGGCGGTCGCGGGGGTGGCGGGTTCCAGTACACGGCCAGGCCACAGCGCGGCCAGGATTACGAGCAAGCGGTCGAGATCACGCTGCAGGAGGCCTTTCAGGGCACCACCCGCATCCTCCAGAAAGAGGGTCAGCGGCTGGAAGTCAAGATTCCGGCTGGGGCCAAGACCGGCACGCGTGTGCGCATGAGCGGACAGGGCGGGCAGGGGATGTCTGGCGCACCGGCTGGCGACCTCTACCTGCGGGTCACCATCCTGCCCGACGCGCGCTTTGAGCGCAAGGGGGACGACCTCCATACCACGGTGCCGGTGGAGTTGACCACAATGGTGCTTGGCGGCGAGGTCCGCGTGCCGACCATGACCGGGAATGTGGTACTGACCATCCCAGCGGGGACGCGGAACGGACGCACCTTCCGGCTGGGTGGCAAGGGGATGCCGCGCTTGCGACAGCGGGATCAGCATGGCGACCTGTACGCCAAGGTTGAGGTCGAGCTGCCTACGAAACTGACCTCCCGGCAACGCGAGCTCTTTGAAGAGCTGCGTAAGCTGAAGGAGGGATAGCGGCCTATGAGTAGACGACGCCAGGAAACCATCTACATCTCTATCAGTACGGCCGGGAAGCGAACCGGGCTCCCTCCCCAGGTGGTGGAGGAATGCGTGGAACGGAGCCTGGTCCACCAGCCACTCACCGAGGCCGACCTGCTGGAACTGCGCCGCATCCGCCGCTTGCAGGACCTGGGGGTGAATCTGCAGGGCATCGAGATCATCCTCCACATGCGTCGCCGCATCCAGATGCTGCAGGTCGAGCTCACCCGCTGGGAGCGCGCGCGGGGCAGCTCCGCAGGGAGAGAGTCGTATGAGATATGGCAGCGGCTGCTTCCCTGGAAGCCAGATGATGAGTGAACGCTACTCCGCGAAAGAGATACCACTGCGCCTTCTAACCTTGAACGGCGTGGTGGTTTGGCGTATACTACCCATCGACAACGTACATGCCGGAGGATTGACCGATGAGTGAAGATACCATCACGACCGACTCTTTTGAGTTCAAAGCCGAAATCCAGCAGTTGCTGAACATTCTGATCCACTCCCTGTACACCGAACGGGAGATCTTTTTGCGGGAGCTGCTATCGAATGCCTCCGACGCGCTGAACCGGGTGCAATTCGAGATGCTCACCAACGATGAGGTGCTGGATGCCGACGCAGAACTTGCCGTCCACATCCAAGCGGATGAGGAGACCAGGACGCTCACCGTCTCTGACACGGGCATCGGCATGACTCGCGACGAGATCGCCGAGAACCTGGGCACCATCGCTCACTCGGGGGCGGCGGCCTTTTTGAAGCAGTTGGAGGGGGAACAAAGCCCCTCGCTAGAACAGATCGGCCAGTTTGGGGTGGGCTTTTACTCGGTATTCATGGTCGCCGAGGAGGTGCGTGTGATCAGCCGCTCCTACCGGCCTGATGCCGAGGCGGTCGAGTGGGTCTCGGATGGCGGGACCACCTATCATCTGGGGCCGGCGGAAAAAGCTGACCGCGGCACACAGATCGTGGTCAAACTAAAGGAGGATGCGGTCGAGTTTGCTAGTACCTGGCGCCTGGAGCAGATCGTTCGCAAGCATTCGGACTATGTGGCCTTTCCGATCTTTGTAGGCGACCGGCAAGGACCGGTCAACGGCGACCGGCAGGAACCGGTCAACCGCCAGACCGCCCTGTGGCGCCAGTCTCCCCGCTCCGTATCGGACGAGCAATACACCGACTTTTACAAGCACCTGACCCTGGACCTGGAGGAGCCCCTGCTTCACGTGCACATGGAGACCGACGCGCCGGTAAACATTCGGAGTATCCTCTACGTCCCCGCCAGACGCGAGCAAGGCTTTCTCAGCCCGCGCACCGATTATGGCTTGCAGCTCTACATCCGCAATGTCCTGATCCAGGAGTACAACAAGGATCTATTGCCCAACCACTTTCGGTTCGTCGAGGGAGTGATCGAATCGGAAGACCTGCCACTCAACATCTCGCGCGAGACCGTGCAGCGCAGCCCGGCCGCAAGGCGTATCCAGCGGGCTCTGGTGCGCAAGCTGATCAAAGAGCTGGAGACGCTGGCCGAGGAAGAGCCAGAGCGGTATGCGACCTTCTGGGAGGAGTTTGGGCCGTTCATCAAGGAGGGCGTGGCGGCGACCCCGGCAGCATCGGACGACCTTGTGCACCTGCTGCGGTTTCACTCGTCCCGCGACGGCGATAGCCTGATCTCGCTGTCCGAATATGCAGAGGGGATGGGCGATGACCAACAGGCCATCTACTATGTCCTGGGCGAGGAACTCAGCTCGGTGGCTCGCAGCCCCCACCTGGATTACTTTAAAAGCCACGACATCGAAGTGCTGTACCTGGTGGATCCCATGGACAGTTTCGTGGCGCTCGCTCTTCAGGAATTCGACGGCAAGCCGTTGAAGAACGTCGATGACGCCGGGCTTGAATTGCCCGAGACAGACGAAGCGGAGACCGAGGAAGCCGAGGCTCTGCCGGAAGCCGATTTCAACCGGGTGGTGGGCCGTTTCGTCAAGGTTCTGGGTGACCGGGTCGTGGAGGTCCGTGAATCAAAGGTGCTGACCACCAACCCCTGTCGCCTGGTCTTACCTGAGAACACCCCCGCAGGGGATATGTCGCGGGTCTATCGCATACTGGGGCAGGAGTATGAGACCCCAAAGCGTATCCTGGAGATCAACCGTGGGCACCCCATCATCGCCAATCTGGCTCCCCTAGTGGGCGAGAAACCGGAAGCTACCATCATCGATGCCACCATCGAGCAACTCTTTGAGAATCAGTTGCTCATGGAGGGACTGCATCCCAATCCAACAGACATGATCCCGCGCATCCAGCAACTGATGGAGG
>JASFHU010000552.1:0-4084 GCA_050123055.1 Anaerolineae bacterium | reverse complement strand
TCCAGAAGCAGGTTGCCGCGCCACTGCTCGCGGAGGATGGCTTTGCCGCGGAGGACCAGTACGCAGCCGAGGCCCGCCCTGGCTGCGGCCGCAGCCGTCTGGCGGCAGTGATTCGACTGGGCAGCCCCAGCCGTCAGCACCACGTTGGCCTCGTGGGCCAGCGCGTCGGCGATGAGCAGCTCCAGTTTGCGCGTCTTGTTGCCGCCCGTGGCCAGCCCTGTCTGATCGTCGCGCTTGATCCAGATCTCGGGACCAGCCAAGTGTTCGCTCAACCGGGTCATCCATTCCAGCGGTGTGGGCAAGTCGGCCAGGAAAAACCTCGAATACACTTTCATGGTTCGCACTCCCTTGTGAGAAATGTACTGCAGCCTTGGCGCCAGCGGGTTCGCCATTCATAGAACTTGGTGCCTGGCACCTCTGAGGCCCAGTATAGCACGTCTCGGGGGGCGGTGCAACCCACTGTTTCCGCTGGGACATCCCCAGCCCAATGTTAACACCTACTGCACATTTTCAATACTCCACATATCTGACTTGACAGGGGGGACAGGATATGCTAAAGTGGGACGTGGTAGAAGATAGGGGGAAGATGTTGTCTTCTGCCGGTGGCGGGCATCATAGCATTCACAACACTTCGTGCATCGTAGCCTAAGATCTGGTTCATCAACCTACATCGCAGCTTCATCGCTCTACACTGTTGCGTCGTCGACCCACGTCTTTGCTAGCATGGTACTTGACAGCAACACTACAGCCTCCCGCCGGGGACTTTCTCACTCGGTCGGCCTTATAGCAGCATTCGACATTGCAAGACGGGCCCAGGGCGAGCAGGGTGAGAAAGTCCTTTCTTATTGTCCCCACTCCCAGCCTGCATCGCGCGGGAACTGTTCCCGGAGGACTCGCCAGGCTGCACGACTTGCTGAAAGCCCAACCTCTCGTAGAAGGCGAGGATGGCAGGCTGGCACTCGCAAACGCTGATCTCCAGGGCGACCAGCTCTCGCCGTGCTGCCTCGGCGATCAGCTCGGTGAGCAATCTGGTGGCCAGTCCGCGTCGCTGGTAATCTTGACCCACCACTAGGCTTCCGATCTCGCCCTCCCGACTCCAGATCGTCAATTGGGCGTTGGCCACGGCCTGCTCATCCACCTGGGCCACCAACCGGACGATCCGGCCCTTCTCTGCCTGGCGCAGGCACCAGGCCAGATAGTCCTGTACGTCCTCGCGGGCATGATCGGGGTAGCAATGGCGTTGCAATGCCCCGGCATCTTCCAGCCGCGCTGGGCGGATGATAGCTTCCAAAGGCCCCTCCTCTTAACCACACCTCGTCCAGCCACAGTATAGCATCGCGCCAACGCCCATGTCAAGCGCCTGCCCTATTTTGCATACTTGCCGCTGGCTTGCTCCGCCCTGGCTTTTGGAGTATAATGCGTCCGGTTAACGAGTGCTGTGCGTGCTCCGGACGGAGGCTTTCTGCCACCGGGAGTCTGCTCCCGCCGGCTGTTGCGCCCAGCCTGTGGATAGTGCGTTGGATGAGCATGGATGATCGGGGCACAAATCGGCACCTGGGCCAGCGCTGGCTCTCGTGGGCGGTCCTGCTGGCGCTACTGGTCTTGGCGCTGGTCCTTCGTTGGCGCTATATCCAGGAGATCAGCCTCTTTGTCGACGAGTTTGTCACCGCCTGGGCAGCGCGTGCCATCCTGCAACGCGGCCTGCCCATCTTTCCCTCGGGGAACTTTTACCCCCACGGCCTTGTCTTCACCTACCTGGAAGCACCCTTTGTCCTCGGCGAGTTCAACGCTACGCTGGCCCGTCTCCCGGCCCTGATCGTCAGCCTGGCGGCGCTCCCGGTGGCCTACGGGGTGGGGCGCCGCCTCTTCTCCGAGCCGGTGGGCCTGATCGCCGCCGCGGCCCTGGCTGTGGACCCGGCTTGCATCGTCTGGGGAGGGCGGGCGCGGATGTACGGCTTGCTCCAACTCCTCACACTCCTCGTCGTCTACTTTTACTACCGGGGCTTGGCCGACGACCGCCCCCGAGACCGCTACCTGGCCATGGGATTGCTCATCCTGGCCATCTTTACCCACGCCGAGGCCGCGTTCCTGCTGCCTATCCTTGGCCTAGCCACGCTCGTCGTCATGCCCTGGCGTCGCATCCTACGCTGGAGCGTGATCCTGCCCTTTGTTTTCGCCGGACTGGGCGCGGTCGCCTTTTTCCTGATCGCCAAGTTCGGCCAGCCGGGTCACCTCGAAACCCTGCAGGAGAGCCGGCCCTACCTCGATCTCTCGGCCGACCTCCTCAGCGGTCCCCGGGTATTTGCCCCGGTGTTTGCCAGCCTCCATCGCCTGCCCTTCACGCTCCTGGCCCTCGCCGGCCTGGTTTACCTTTTCCGCCCGCGTTTTGATCGCCGCTCGCCGCTGACCTACCTCTATGTCGTGTTTGTCGCCTTTGTCGTGCTCATCGTCTTTCTGGCCGGCCCGACATGGCAGCGGGAGCGCTACCTTTTCATGGTGCTGCCCCTCTTTTTCCTCATCGGCGGCGAGGTCCTGGTGCGCCTATTAAACCTGGTGCCCGCGCTGAGGAGATCAAGATCCTGGACCTCGGCCGTACTCGCCATCTTGTTCGCCCTCTATATAGGGCTGACCGGTACCCGCATGGCCTACGTGCAAGAATGGGGCTACGACTTGGCCTTCCGTTACCTGCGCGATGAGGTGCGGCCGGAGCCCAGCGATAGCATCGTCACCTCTATGAGCACCGCCTCGATGCTTTATCTCGGGCGGAACGATGCCTTTGCCATCCAACAGGGCTACGAGGAGTATGTCGTCGCCGGTCCCGAGCAGGGTCTGCCTGTCGACCTGTGGACCGCCACGCCGATGTTGACCACCACCACGGCCCTGACCGACCTGCTGGCACAGAGTCCCCGCGTCTGGTTCATCGCCGATGGCTGGCGCTTCCAGACCCGCTACGATCCCGACTTTATCCTGACCGTGTTGCAGCAAATGGACCTGGTCTACGAAGACCGGGGCGTGATGATCTTCCGCGGCCAGGGGTACGCCCTGCCGTCCCAACCGGCCGTCCACCTCGATCGCCGGGCCGAATTCGATGAAGCCCTGGCCCTGACTGGCTTTGACCTCTCACTGGCGGCTCCCGACTCCGGCGACGAGCTCGAGGTCACCCTCTACTGGCAGGCCCTGGAGCAGGCCGGCCCGGCCTACACCGTGCTTCTGCACCTGGTGACGGCGGAAGCCACGGGTGTGGCCGGTATCGACCAGCCCGTGCTGGGCGGCCTCTACCAGCCCGATCTCTGGCCCCAGGGTGAGGCCCTCCCCGATCGTCATCGCCTGGCCCTGCCGCCTGACCTGCCACCCGGCCGCTACCGCCTCGACCTGGGCCTCTATCCGTCCGGCCAGCCCGATGCACTCCTGCTGGCCGAGGGGGCCGATCGTCTCCCGCTGGCCAGCCTGACGGTAAGCCAGCCGGCGCCCCCGCCGTTGCCATCGACGCCGGCGGGCATCGACTTTGGCGACCAGATCCGTCTCCTCAGCTACGACCTCGCCTGCGACCCGGGATCTGCCTCTTGTGACCTGGACCTGGCCTGGCAAGCCATTGACTCGGTTGGCCGCGACTACACCGTCTTTGTCCACCTCCTCGGCCCCGATGGCGCCATCGTCACCCAGGCCGATTCCCCGCCCGGCGACCCCTTCTTCCCGACCACCACCTGGCTGCCGGGCGACATCGTGCTCGATGCCCACACCCTGGCTCTCCCCGCTGGCGCCCCGCCCGGCGACTATACACTGCTGATCGGTCTCTACCACCAGCCCACCAGCCAGCGCCTCGAAGCCAGGGACGATGACGGCCAGTCGTTGGGGGACGGGCTTCTATTGGGACCCATCCACCTCGGAGCCGAGCCGCCATGAGTGACGAATCGACGCGAGTGCCCTCTGGCGGCCAGAGCCATGCAGCGGATCCGGTAGGCCGGGCATCCTGGATCCTCCTCTGGGTCCTCGTTGCGGCCTACATCGCCTTCTTTGGCCTCCTAAGCCTGCAGAAGCACAACGCCTTCCAGACCACTGCCTTTGACCTGGGAAACGTGGACCA
>JASFHU010000551.1:0-4086 GCA_050123055.1 Anaerolineae bacterium | reverse complement strand
TCGGCAAAAATGACGTCAAAGAAGGGAAGGCAGCCGACAAAGTAAAAGTATTCGCCACTCTCCGAGACCTGCAGGTCGTCATCGATCCACTTGGTGCGATCTTGATGCACGTTCATGGTTTGGATGCGCATTACCTCTTGCAGGATGCCGTTGTGGGCATAGATGCCCCGCTCGCCCGCGCGGAACGCTTCGGCCCGCATTTCGACGATGAATCGTGTAAAGTCTACGTCGGATGGGCAGCGAGCGCTGCATAGCCCACAGGTCATGCAACTCCACAGTTGAGGCTCAGCCATGACGGCCTCGGCCTCGCCAAAGAGCACGCGCTCAACGATCCGCCGCGGCGAATAGTCCAGGTCCACTCGGGCCAGTGGACAACTGCCGGTGCATTTGCCACAGTCCAGGCATAGGTAGGCGCGTGTTCTCTGGATGATGGACTGATAGGTCATGAAATGGTGGCTCCTTCCCGAATCTTGCTGCTGTGTCCCTTGGGCAGTGGATTTGCTCCCAACTCGCGTATCTGCTCGGTGAATTCCTTGACGAGCTCGGCAAACCGGGCTCCCTCTGCGGCCGAGATCCATTCCAGGCGCAGCCGCTGGGGTTCGATGCCCAGCAGTCCGATCAACGAGTGAGCCAACTCGATGTTCTGAATCGCCCGTTCGTTACCCGAGATATAGTGGCAGTCGCCCAGGTGGCAGCCGGTGACGAGGACCCCATCGGCACCGCTGCGCAGTGCTTCCAGGACAAACATCGGGCTGACGCGGCCCGAGCACATCACGCGGATGACCCGCGTGGTGGGCGGGTACTGGATACGGCTCACGCCGGCCAGATCGGCTCCGGCATAGGAGCACCAGTTGCAGGCAAAGGCCACGATCCTGGGTTGAAAATCGTGCATGTCAGCCTCCCAGCGCTGCTTGAACCATGACCATCACTTGTTGGCTGGTAAAGTGAGACGCCTGCATGGCACAGGTGGGGCACACGACTGCACAGGCGCCGCAACCTTTGCATAGCACGGGATTCACTCGTGCCACTGTGCGGTGGGACGGGTGTCCGGGCTGGCTGTAAAGGCCGCTTGCCCCCTCGAGCTCGAGGAACTCGATGGCGCCAAATTCGCACAGATCGGCGCAGCGCTTGCAGCCGCGGCATAGATACTCATCAACTCTCGATACCGCTCCAGAGGAGCGGATCTGCTCCTTGGAAAGGATGGTCGCCGCCCGCGCTGCGGCTCCATAGGCCTGGCTGATGGCCTCGTCCAGATGGGCCGGCCAATGGGCGCTGCCACACAGATATACCCCATCGGTGGCGAAATCGAGGGGTCGGAGTTTGACGTGGGCTTCGAGGAAAAAGCCATATTCATCCACCGGGACTTTGAGCATCTGGGCCAGGGCGCGGGTGCCAGGGCGAGGGACGAGGGGGGTGGAGAGCACCAACAGATCGTAGGGAATGCCCAGTCGTGCGCCCAGCATTTCGTCAAGAACAACCACCCGCTCTGCCGTCACCTCGGGTGGATCCTGTGGCGAATAGCGCACAAAGATGATGCCCAGATCCCGAGCCTGTGCATAATAGTCCTCAAAATGGGTGCCGTGTACCTCGATATCGCGATAGAGGACGTACACCTCGGTCTGAGGGGCACGTTCTTTGAGCAGCATGGCGTTCTTGATCGCGGTCAGGCAGCAGGTGCGGCCGCAGTAGGCATGGATATTGTCGCGGGCACCCACGCATTGGATCATGACCACCGTGGGTGTGGGCGAAGGGCTGCCGGGAATGGGAGAATGGTCCGGATCTGCCGCCAGACGTTGCTCCAATTCTTGCTGGGTAATGACCCGCAGGTCGGTGCCGTAGCCATAGATGCCTGCGGGTTTGAACTCTTCCGCTCCGGTAGCAATGATGATGGCACCGGCCGGGATAGGCAGTTCCGCGTTAAACTGCGCACTGTGTACCATCAACTCGTAGTTTCCGATGTGGCCCCGTACCTGGCGGACCTGGGCCGAGGTCATGACTTCGACGTGGGGGTGTTCTGTCACATCGGCTACGAGACGTTCAACCAGATCGCGGGCACTTGTCCGGGTAGGGTATAGCTTGTCGAGGTGGCGCAGGATCCCGCCAAGTTCTGGCTCGCGCTCTATCAGGGTCACGGTAAAGCCCCGCCGGGCCAGGCTCAGCGTCGCCGTCATCCCTGCGATACCGCCGCCGATGACGACTGCGGCTGGCAGGACCGACAGCTCTGTCTCCTCCAGCGGCTCCAGGAGGGCAGCCTTAGCCGCACCCATGCGGATGAGGTCTATGGCTTTCTGTGTCGCTCCTTCTCTGTCCTCCATGTGGACCCAGGAGCATTGGTCGCGGATGTTGACGAACTCGAATAGATAGCGGTTCAGGCTGGCTTCCTCGCAGGCTGCCTGGAAGAGCGGCTCGTGGGTGCGTGGGGTACAGGAGGCCACCAACACCCGGTTGAGATCGTGGGCGACGATGGCCTCCCGGATCTCGGCCAGGCCGGCGTCGGAGCAGGTGAACAGGCTGTCTTGGGCATAAACGACATGGGGTAACGCACGGGCAGACTCGACCAGCTCGGCTACGTCCAGGTAGCCGGAGATGTTGTGTCCACAATGGCAGACAAACACTCCGATCCGCGGTGTCTTTTGTCTCGTATCCTGTTCCAGGTCCTGCAGTGCGCTTGGAAACATGGTCACGGGTCCTTTTCCTGGCTAGCCCAACGCGATTTCGGCTGCTCGGGCTGCGGCCGCGCTGGCCTGGGCCACCGACTGCGGAATGTCGGAGGGTCCCAGACAGCAGCCGCAGGCCAAGATCCCCGGCCTGCTGGTATCGGCCGGAGAAAAGGGATCGGTACGTGTGAAACCAAACTCGTCCAGCTCGATACCCAGTACGCCCGCGAGCTGCGGTGCGTCGTGGCGAGGCACCAGGCTGGTGGCCAACACAGCCAGATCCACGGTCATCCGCTGGGGACGTAGGGTGAGCGCGTCCTCGTATTTGATGATGGGGTTGTGAGCATCGTCCTCCAGGATCTGGGCCACGCGGCCGTGGACATAGGTCACATTGTACTGCTGTGCGGCCCGGTTCATGTATTCGCGGAATCCCTTGCCCGAGCCCCGGAGATCGGTGTAAAAGACGTAGGAGCGGGCCTGCTGATCGTGCTCCCAGGCCAGGACTGCTTCCTTGGTCGAATGGACGCAGCATACGGTCGAGCAATACCGGTTGTGGCGGACGTGTCTCGATCCGGTGCACTGCACAAAGCCGATCGTCCTGACCGGTTCTCCATCGGACGGCCGTCGCAGGTGCCCGCCAGTTGGCCCAGAGGCACTGATGAGACGCTCATATTCCAGGGCGGTTATGACGTTTGGATAGTGGTGGTAGTGGTACTGGCCGATGGAAGAGGGATCGAAAAAGTCATAGCCTGTGGCGACGACAATAGCTCCGACCTCCAGTTCTATTTCCTGGTCCTGTTGCTCAAAGTCAATCGCCTCGGCCTGGCAGACCTTCTTACAAAGGCCACATTTGCCCTGCGTCAGGTAGGTGCAATGTTCCGGATCGATGGTCATCACCATGGGCAGGGCCTGGGGGAAGTAGAGGTAGATGGCGCGCCTCTTGCTTAGCCCCATGTTAAAGTCGTCGGGTACCCGGCGAGGGCACTTTTGGGCGCACTCGCCGCAGCCGGTGCACAGGTCCTCGTCCACGTAGCGAGCCCGCTTGACCACACGGACTCGAAAGTCCCCTGCCTCACCGCTGACGTGCCGCACCTGGGAATAGGTGTGGAGCACGATATTCGGGTGCCTGGCACAGTCCACCATTTTGGGCGATAGGATGCAGGTAGAGCAGTCGTTGGTCGGGAAGGTTTTGTCCAATTGTGCCATTCGCCCGCCGATGCTTGGCAAGCGCTCCACAAGGTGGACCCGCAGCCCTTGCTCGGCCAAGTCGAGCGCCGACTGGATGCCGGCGATTCCCGCACCGATGACCAGTACCTCATTCACGGCATCATCCCTCTCTCCTGGCACCCCGCCAGGGGGTGGGCAGCAATCATGACTCGTTCTGGTCCGTAGCGATATCTCTCTCGGCCTTCGCCGGAGGATCCTGGAT
>JASFHU010000550.1:0-4087 GCA_050123055.1 Anaerolineae bacterium | reverse complement strand
GCCCGCCACGGCCAGCATGGCTGGCGAAAGATCGACGCCCAGGACCCGGTAGCCGCGCCGCGCGAGCTCCAGGCTGACCTCGGCTGTGCCGCACATCAAGTCCAGCACCCGCCGACCATATCGTTCCGCCTGGCCCGCCCAGAAGTCGGCCTCCTCGGTGCGGTCGGGATAGTAATAGTCGTAGACCCAGGCCCAGTTGGCATAGAGATCGTTCGTGACCAAGACCGATCTCCTTTGCACCTGGCTAATCGCCAGCGCCAAGCAGCTTTCCCAGGCTATGCGCTTTGGCCATCAGCTCTTCGTTGGCACCGATCTCGCCAGCCGCGTCGGCGCTTCCGTAGACCATGCCCACGATCTCGGCGCCGACGTAGGCATAGGCGTCCTGGAAGGCCCGCATGGCGTTGACCGCTCCTGAGTTAAAGGGATCGCTGTCACCGTAGGTCAGCACAATGCCCACCTTCCTGCCGCGCAGGGCATAGCCTTCGGCGTCCACCAGCGCGTAACAGCGATCGATAAACAGCTTTGTCTGGGCCGATACGGTGAACCAGTAGATAGGGCTGGCGATCACGAGGGCGTTGGCGTCCAGGAGCTTGGGATAGAGGATCTGCATATCATCCTCAACGATACAGCCGCTATAGGGTTCCGCGTGGCAGGCATCGCAAGCATCACAAGCATTGATCTCCATGCCGTGAAGGTAAAAGCTCTCAACCTGCGCGCCAGCCTCACGGGCGCCCTCGGCCACCTGGTTCGCCAGGACGGCGCTGTTTCCGTCCTCCCTGGGACTTCCCTTGACAATGACAATCTGCTTGCGGCTCATTCCAATCCCTCCATGTCAGAAATGTGATAGTCTTCAGCCGACCAGGCCAACTGCCCGTCCACAAAGGTGGCCAGCACCTTGGTGCGCGGGTCCAGCAGGTCGCCATCGGCGATGAAACAATCAGCATCCTTGCCCGCTTCCAGGCTGCCGATGCGCTGCTCCAGGCCGACCAGGCGGGCCCCATCCAGGGTCAACGCGCGCAGCGCCCCCTGGCGACTCATGCCCGCCGCCACCGCATAGGCCGCGCACAGGGGCAGGCTGTAGGTGGGAATGACGGGATGATCGGTCGTAAAGCCAAACACTACCCCCGCCTCTTCCAAAGCTGCCGCCGCTTCCAGGCTGCGATCCTTCAGTTCCTGCTTGCTCTTGCCGGTGAGCAACGGGCCGAGGGTACACATGACCCCCGCAGCAGCCAGTTCGTCGGCCACCAGGTGGCCCTCGGTGCAATGTTCAATAGTCAACGGGAAGCCAAACTCGCGGCTGATGCGCAGTGCGGTGAGAATGTCGTCGGCCCGGTGGGCGTGGCAGCGGGCCGGGATCTTGCCAGCCAGGACATCAGCCAGGATCTCCCAGCGCAGGTCTCGTTCGCCCTCGCCTCTGGCCCGCTTGCGCTGATAGTTGCGCGCCTCGACAAACGCCTCGCGCATCAAGGCCGCATTGCCCAACCGGGTGGCCGGTGTCCTGTCCTTGGCGCCATGGACCCGTTTTGGATTCTCGCCCAGCGCCATCTTGACCCCCGAGGGTTGGAGCAGGATCCGGTCGGCTGGGCGCAACCCCCAGGTCTTGACCACCATCCCCTGCCCGCCGATGACGTTTCCGCTGCCGGGCACCACGTTGACCGTGGTCACCCCATGGGCTACCGAATCGTCGAAGGCGGGATCGAACCAGTTCAGGCTATCCAGGGCGCGGACGTGGGGCACGATGGGATCGGTCATCTCGTTGCCGTCGGCTCCCTCCGGGCCGGTCACCTCGGCATAGACGCCGAGGTGCGTGTGGGCATCCACCAAGCCGGGATAGACGTGATACCCTGCCGCATCCACCACCTGCGCCCCCTGGGGCACCATCAGGTCGCTACCCACGTCCACGAACCTGCCACCGTCTATGAGGATGGTACCCTTGTCGATGACCCCGTGCGTGATGGTGTAAAGCCGACCCTGGGTGATGGCTAGCATTCTGGGTCCTCCTCCCGGCCTTCCAGGTCATAGACCACCCGGCCCCCAATGAGGGTCTGGGTCACCCGGCTGGTGGGCAGAAGCGGATCGCCGTCAAAGATGGCCAGGTCTGCGTCCTTCCCCGGTTCGATGCTGCCCAGGCGATCGGCCAAGCCCAGGGCAGTAGCAGCGTTGAGGGTGATGGCTTGCAGGGCGACCGTCTCCTCCAGCCCGGCACGTACCGCCAGGGCCGCCTCCAGGGTCAGGTAACGGACCGGCCGGGAGGGATGCCCCGTGCAGAGAGCAATGGGCAGTCCCGCCCTGCTCAGGATGGCCGCCGTGCGAAAGGTGAGCGCCTGGGTCTCGGGTGTCTTGCCGGCCTTCATCATCGGCCCCACCACACACCGGGTGCCACGCCGGGCTAGTTCCTCCGGAAGGCCGGCCAGATGGCCCTCAGTCACTTGCTCCAACACGAGATCGAAGCCAAACTCGTCAGCCAGCCGCAAGGCGGTCCAGGTATCCTCGGCGGTAGCGACACGAATTCGGGCCGGATAGTCACGCCGCAGCAGGCCGGCGTACGGCTCCAGGCGAAAGTCGCTCTCCAAAGTCTTGTTGGAGCCTGGCCCTTCGCCAGGTCCAGATGCCTCGTCGGCGCGCTCCTGCTTGAGCAGATACGCGCGGGCGGCTGTCAAGCGCTCTCGCAACAAGGCCACCACCCCCATGCGAGTCCAGAGCTTGTTCTTGCCGCGGTAGGCATCCACCGGTGGGCGTCCGAGGCCGATCTGGAGCCCGGCCGGCTCGCAGACCAGCATCGCATCGACCGTTTCGCCCGCCGTCTTGACCACCGCACTCAGCCCTCCGGCCACGTTGGTCGTGCCCGGACCAGCCAACAGGGTCGTGACACCAGCCTGGCGGGCATCGGCAAAGGCAGGGTCGGCGGGATTGATCGCATCCACCGCCCGCACCCAGGCGCTATCGGGATCGGTGAGCTCTTCGTGGTCGGCGTTTTGGAAGCCGCTGCCATCGCCAAAAAGGCCGGCGCTGGTTCGGGCGTCGATCAGGCCTGGCAACACGGTCTTGCCTGTGGCGTCCAGAATCTCGTAACCAGGGGGCAGCGAGTCGACTGGATCTCCCCCCAGCCTGATCAGCTGTGGCTCCAGCAGGGCTTCGATCTTGCCCTCGCGAATGAGAATGGTCCAGCCCGGCTTGACGCCGTCGCTGATGGTATGGACGTGGCCATGAACAACTGCCAGCATACAGCGACCCCCTGTTTCCCTCTAGCGCTTCTTCTTGGTCAAAGATCCGCTTTTCGCCTTGGCCTGGTCTTTGGCTCTTTCCTCGGCGCGGATCTCGTTCCAGACCCGCCCCAAACCTGACTTGAAACGACGGTCTGCTTTGGGTCTCTCAAAGGGCGGGATGGGCCACTGGCGGACCAGGTGCGACAGGCTGCGGGCGGTGTCGCCTTTGCTCAAGCCAGCCCGGTATGCGCTGCGCACTTTGCGACGGACCAGCCGGAGATACTGGGACATATTCTCAGTTGCTTCCTTGCCTGCCAGCTCGCCGTGACCAGGGATCAAGATATCATAGTGGAGCTTGCGCAGGTAGGTCAGGGCCCCTAGCCACTCTTTCGTATCGCCCTGGGACAGGAAGGGAGGTCGATTGGTGACCACCACGTCCCCAGCAAAGAGCAACTTTTCCTGGGGAAAATAGACCACGGTCGTTGCTGGGGTGTGGCCGCCCACGGGGAGGAGGTGGATCTCCTTGCCCCCCTGGTAGAGAACCGTCCGTCCGGTAAAGGTGACCTCGGGCTTGATGATCTCCAAATCCTGCCGCCACACCTCCACCGCTTCAGGCATACGATCCCGGTACATGTTCAGCAGGCGAGTGCGGAAGCTGTCGCCGTAGCTCTTCATTTCCTTCCAGGCGTGTTCGTGGGCGATGACCGCCCCCGTCGGAAAGTACTGGTTGCCGATCACGTGGGCGCGGTGGTGATCGGTATTGATGATGTAGACGATCTCTTCGCCGGTCCGTTTTTCTATCTCCGCGCGCCAATGGTGGGCCTCATGGGGGAGCATCGGCGAGTCGATCAGGATCACGCCCTCGCCGCTGACAACAAAGG
>JASFHU010000549.1:0-4090 GCA_050123055.1 Anaerolineae bacterium | reverse complement strand
GCCCCTGCTTTGGCCCGCTGCCAATGATCCGCTCCGGGTAGGTGATTCGTCCCGAGCCGGTCACGCGGCGAATCGGCCCCAGGATGGAAACCAGGGCGGTGAGGTAGTACGGCCCAATGTCAAACAGCGGGCCCGCGCCGACCTGGTACAGGAAGCCCGGGTTTGGATGCCACGCTTCAGGTCCCTGTTTGAACATCAACCCCGTGGCCGCTACCGGCGTCCCGATCTCCCCGGCATCCATCAGTTGGCGGCAGGTTTGTAGCCCGCCCCCCAAAAAGGTATCGGGTGCACAGCCCACGCGCAGGCCGCGCGCCTCGGCCTCCGCCAGCAGGAGCCGCCCGTCCTCCCGGCTGATGGCCAGCGGTTTTTCATTGTACACCGATTTGCCGGCCCGCAGCGCCGCCAGCCCGATTTCTGCGTGCACGTCCGGCGTGGTCAGGTTGATGATCAGTTCGATCTCTGGATCGGCCAGCACATCGGCGATGGGCACCGCCTGGGGCACGTGGAATCTTTTGGCCTGGCTCTGAGCGCGGGGCAGGGTGCGGTTGGCGCAGGCCCTCAGATCCAGGATGTCCCACTTGGCCGCGTTCTCGAGATAGATGCTGCTGATATCGCCGCAGCCGACGACTGCAGTTTTTACCGGTTCAAGAGTCATTTGGTTTCAGCCTCATACTGTTCGTCGCTGACGTGCTCCATCCACTCGGCCCTCTTGTCGTCGAGCGTTTCCACGATGGCAATGTGCGTCATGGCCGTGCTTTCCGTAGCGCCGTGCCAATGCTTCTCGCCCGGCGCGAACCGGACCACATCCCCTGGTCGAATCTGCTCGACGGGGCCGCCCCAGCCCTGCGCCTGGCCGCAGCCAGCCGTAACAATCAGGATCTGGCCCAGCGGGTGGGCGTGCCATGCCGTCCGGGCGCCGGGCTCAAAGGTCACAAAGGCACCGAATGTGCGCGCTGAACCTTCTGGCTCAAACAACGGGTCAATCCGCACCGTGCCGGTGAAATAGTCCCCCGATCCTTTGCTGGAGGGCTGTGATCCACTTCTCCTGATCTCCATTTTCTGAACTCCTTTCCTTTTTTGGCCGGGTCAACCCTGGGCCAGCGCCAGGATTCCGGCCATCTCTTCCTCACTGAGCTGTTCAAAGGCGCTGGCAATACGGACATTCATCGACTGGACATTTTCGCCATATCTTTGGGATACCGCTCCCCCTGTATCGTGATCCCCGAGAGGGCGCCCTCGATCTCCTGGAGATCGTCCCCCGTGAGCTTCACGTCGACCGCGCCGATGTTCTCCTCCAGGCGCTCCAGCTTCCGGCTGCCCGGGATGGGAACGATCCACGGCTTCTGGGCCAGCAGCCAGGCCAGCGCGAGCTGAGCCGGCGTCGCCCCTTTCTGCTCTCCGATCTTGGTAATCAGATCAACCAAGGTCCAGTTTGCCTTCATAGCCTCTGGTTGGAAACGGGGAATGCGGGCGCGGATGTCGTTGTCGGCAAAGGTCGCGCTTTCGTCAACCTTGCCCGTCAGAAAACCCTTGCCAAGCGGGCTGTACGGCACAAAGCCGATGCCCAGTTCCTCGCAGGTGGGCAGTATCTCCTCCTCGGGGCTTCTCCACCACATCGAGTATTCGCTCTGGAGTGCTGTGACCGGCTGGACCGCGTGGGCGCGACGGATGGTTTCTGCGCTGGCCTCCGAAAGCCCAAAGTGCCTGACCTTGCCTTCCTGAATCAGGTCCTTGACCGTTCCTGCCACGTCTTCGATGGGCACGTCGAGATCGACCCGGTGCTGGTAGAACAGATCCAGTGCCTCGACCCTGAGTCGCTTGAGCGAAGCCTCGGCGACCCGCTTGATCTGTTCGGGCCGACTATCCAGGCCAACCCCAGGACCCGGCCCCTTGTCGGGATCGTGTTTGAACCCGAACTTGGTGGCGATCACCACCTCGCCTCGGAACGGCTCAAGCGCTTCACCCACCAGTTCCTCGTTGGTGAAGGGGCCATAGACTTCAGCCGTGTCAAAGAAGGTGATGCCACGCTCCACCGCCTTGTGAAGAAAAGCGATCATCTCTTGCCTGGTGCCGATTGGGGCATCGCCAAAGCTCATTCTCATACAACCGAGCCCCAGAGCCGAAACTTTCAGGTTGCTGTTTCCAAGCGTGCGTTTCTGCATTCTACAAACTCCTTTAGATTTTCAAGGTATTTGGCACTTCGTAATCCGCTTCATGGATGAAGGCATGATTCCGTAGATGCCAGTGGAACTCCTTTTGCTCACGCTCGGCAACAACTCTTTTGCGCTGTACGAGAGCTTCCCTGGACAGACCAGTGCCTGCTTGCGAATCTCTGTTCAAGGTCTCGTAAATGGCTGTCATATCGGCCGGTCTGCATTGGCAGTAATCTAGCATAGCCTCAGCCGTCTCGCGGGGGGCCGATCGCCAACTGGCATAGCGAATCGCCAACATCTCAATGCCCATATTGCAGTATTGCACGTATCGCTCCATGGCTGACAGCCACATCAGAGCCAACATCTCGGCGTGGGAGAGGGGCCGTTGGGCATCATACTGGGCAATTGCCGGTACCAAGGGGCCCAGGACTTCGCGTCTTTGGTTTTCCCGTGCGATGCGTTCTTCCTCTGTCCCTGCAACGACATGGCTATAGGCTCTCAAACCCGACCGTAACCAAGTTTCAGCATGGCGATACAAGAAAAGATTCTTGGTCTGCGGGTAGAGCTCATGCAACCAGTCACCCAGCTCAATGACAAAACTTTGCCCCTTTATCACCCAGGCTGTCTCCGCTGCTGTCTTGCACAACAGGCATACGGTTGCCTTGAGCAGGGCAACAAGATCGTCCTCACGGTATGCTCTGGAATTACGAGCCACAACTAGCTGCGACAGCGCGTGAGGTTCCGAGATGTTGATGACACCCGGTATCTGAGCAAAGATCTGGCTGGCTAGTGTGGACCCACAGCGGCCGGTAGAATAGAGTAAGATGAGGCGGCTATCATCTATAGTTACAGATTTTGCCAACTTTCTCATGGTCTCAAGAGGGATTGTCAGTACCCTCTTTGCTTTCTCGAATTGAGGGTCAAAGTAGAAGGAGGCTTGAGAGAGATCGATATCTGCCGGGGTTTCAACGAACACAGCCTGCCCATTCTCAAAATCGAGACTGTACAAAGTAGTGTGCGGATTCTCCAAGATCTTGCCAACTGGTAGCGGCCCAATCTCACGCAAACGGAAATTTCTCAGATCTGGGCGTCGAAAAGGGGCCTGGCGTGGTCTATCCACAATCTCAAAAGCGGTTGCTGTCAATGGTGATTCCCTTTCGGATCGTCGGAAAAGCTCGTTCCCATTCTTGAACAAGACTCCAGCCTGCTTGCGTGGAGTCGAGATCATTTCCGTCGCCTCAGGTCTATTATAGCACACCATCGCGCAATATGGTATAATCAGTAGACCGCAATGGCTCGCGGTGGATCGCCAGATCCACCGCAGTTCTGCCGGATCGCCAGATCCGGCAGGAGCAGATTGCGGTGTACTGATACTACCTTTTTGCCCTTTTTGCAGGGCATCCTAATATCGATCGGAGAACAATGGAATGAAAGTTCAGGACAAAGTGATCGTTGTCACAGGCGGTGGAAGTGGCATAGGACGGGAGTTGGTACTGAACCTGCTTTCCACAGGCGCAAGTGTCGCTGCTGTGGATATCAACGAATCCGCGTTGCAAGAGACTTTGGAACTCGCAGGGGATAAAAGCGTCAAGCTGTCCACGCATGTTGTGGATATCACGCACAAAGATGCAGTGGCAAAACTCCCTGAGCAAGCCATCTCAGAACATGGAGCTGTCGATGGCCTCATCAACAATGCCGGTATCATCCAGCCCTTTTTTCGGGTAGGAGACCTTGACTACGCCGCCATCGAAAGAGTGATGAATGTCAATTTCTTTGGCACCCTCTATGTGACCAAAGCATTTATACCCCATCTTCTCGAACGTCCAGAAGCGCACATTGTCAACGTATCGAGCATGGGCGGTTTCTTGCCCGTACCGGGGCAAAGCGTTTATGGGGCATCAAAGGCAGCCGTGAAACTGCTAACAGAAGGATTGCAC
>JASFHU010000548.1:0-4090 GCA_050123055.1 Anaerolineae bacterium | reverse complement strand
ATGCCATGCTCGCCCGACAGGGTGCCGCCCAGCTCCAGCGCAGCGGCAAAGGTGTCCTCGGCCGCACGCTGCGCCCGCGCCCATTGCGCACCGTCGCGCATGTCGAACAGGATGGTGGGATGCAGGTTTCCATCGCCGGCGTGGCCAAAGACGACGACGGGCAGACCGTACTGGCGGCCGATCTCTTTGACGCGCTGGACCATGCTGGGGATCTGGCTGCGGGGCACGGTCACATCCTCCAGAAGCTGGTTGGGTGCCCGGCGGGCCAGGGAGGGCAGCAGACTGCGACGGGCGCGCCACAGGTCTGCCCGCTCGGCTTCGTCCCGGGCGATCTGGACGTCGGATGCGCCGCTCTGGCGGCAGATCCGGGCGATGGTGTCCATCTCGCGCCGCACGGTGGTCGGGTCGTTGCCATCGGCCTCCAGGATCAGGATCGCTTCCTTGTCCAGGGGCAGGCCCAGGTGCATGGCCGCCTCGATACAGGCGATGGCTGTCTCGTCCATCAGCTCCAGGGTGGCGGGGATGACGCCGGCGGTCAGGATGCGGTTCACAGCCTGGCTGGCGTCATCGAGGCGGGCAAAGATGCCCAACGCGGTGCGCACGTGCTGGGGCTTGGGGATCAGCTTGACCAGGACCTCGGTAATGACCCCCAGGGTCCCTTCAGAGCCCACGAACAGTTGCTTGAGGTTGTAGCCGGTCACGTTTTTGATGGCTTTGCCGCCGGTGCGCAGGATCTGACCGCCGGCCAGGACGACGGTCAGGCCCATGACATAGTCGCCGGTGACCCCGTACTTGAGACAACGAGGGCCCCCGGCGTTGCAGGCCACGTTCCCGCCGAGCGTGGAGTGTTTGAGACTGCCCGGGTCGGGCGGATAGAAGAGCCCGATGGCCTCGGCCTGTTCCTGGAGGTCGGCGGTGATCACGCCCGCCTGGGCGGTGGCCGTCATGTTCAGGCGGTCGATCTCCAGGATGCGGTCCATGCGCGTCAGGCTGAGGGCGATCCCCCCGGAGAAGGGCACGCAACCGGCGGCGAGACCGCTGGCCATGCCTTGGGCGACGACGGGAATGCGCTCACGCTGGGCAATCTCCAGTACCGCGCTGACCCCCTCGGTGGTGGTGGGCACGACGACCAGGTCGGGCCGGTGTTCGGCAAAGGTGCCGTCGAAGGAATGGCAGACCAGGTCTTCGGGCGCGGAGAGGACCTGCTCCGGGCCGATGGCCTCCTCGAGCTGGGTGATTACCGCCGGGTTAAGCATGCTGTTCCTCAACTTGCTGTGGGCACCTGTCGGGGCCGTCACAAAGCTCGTACAGTGCTGTTTCCATGCGCCGCCGGGCAACACTTTGTGTCGTAAAGTCACGGACCCGGCTCAAGCATAAATTGGACCATGGTTCAATCGGACCCCGTCCCGTGGGCGTCCAGCGCGTCCCGGACGATCTCGACGATGTCCAGCACGCGCAGCCGGATTCGCTCGCGGCGGGCGGCCGCGGCCAGGGTGTGCTCGCGGCGAGCGGCCGCGGCCAGGGTCCGCTCGCACTGCTGGCAGGCGGAGACGATGACCTGGCTGCCGGCCTGCCGGGCCTGGGCCAAGCGCCGGCCGGAGATGGCAGCGACCATGTCGGGGTCGTAGGTCTCGAGGTTCCCGCCGCCGCCACAGCAGAGGGCGTCCTGGCGGCTATCACTCATCTCGACCAGGGTCAGTCCCGGTATGGCCCGCAGGATGCGGCGGGGCGCGTCGTAGACGTCGCTCTTGCGTCCCAGGTCACAGGGGTCGTGGTAGGTCACGGTGAGGTCTATCTCGCCCAGGGGCAGCCTGCCCTGGTCCACGAGCCTGGCGAGGAGTTCGGTGGCGTGCAAGACCTCCAGGCCGTCCATCTCGCGGCCGGCGATGCCGGGGTAGACGTGCTTCCAGATGTGGTAGCAGGAGGGGCAGGTGAAAACGACCTGCCGGGCTCCGGCGGCCCGCACCGCGGCGACGTTGTGGAGGATTGCCGCTGCCGCTTCAGCCAGTAAGCCGTTGACCAGCATGGGGTAGCCGCAGCACCATTCGCTCCCCCCGAGCAGGCCATAGTCGACCTGGGCGGCCTCCAGGGTCTGGACGAAGGCTTGAGGGATGGCATAGCTGCGCGGGAAGAGGGAGCCGACACAGCCGACAAAGTAGACCACCTCGGCGGTACCCCGCTCGATGCCGAGGGGTGGCTGCTCCAGGTTCTCGGCCCAGATGAGGCGGAGGTCGTTGTCGTCGCCGGCGATGTTGTGGGTCTCCTGGATCGTCTGGCTCAAGCGGGCCAGGCCGGCGGGCAGTAAGCTCCGCTGGGCCAGCTCTTCCCTAGCGTCGACCAGGAGCTCTTCCACCTCGACGCCGCTGGGGCAGACCTGGTCGCAGGCAGCGCACAGCGTACAGGTATAGAACTTTTGGCCAAAGGTTTCGCCCATCTCCAACTGACCCTGAATGGCGGTGCGGAGGAGGGCCACCCGCCCGCGGGGTGAATAGGCCTGGACGGGGCGGGCGCGATAGCTGGGGCAGCTATAGGAGCACAGGCCGCAGCGGCTGCACTGGAGGTACTGGTCCTCTTGGATTCTGCTCAAGCCGGCGGCAGGCTCGCGACCTGCATCGGGCGCCCCCCGGCGATCATCTGCCATCCCTGTCGTCTCCCGGAAAGGATTCAGAAAGAACGAAGCAAGTGTAGCTCAGATCAGCGCTGGCGTCAAGCGAGCCATGCCTCAGTTACGCGGTTGCCACATGGGCGTAGGAAACGACATGCGGCCGGGCGTTTGGGGAGCCTGTTTGGTAGGTGCTGTTGACCGCCCCCAAATAGGTACCTCTGATGCAGATTCAAACCGTGGAACCAGTACCTCCATCACTGGAGCTCGGTGAGTGATAAACCTCGTACCCTGGCGTACTCAGCCATCCACTCATCCGCGCCGGCGGGACGTGATGGTGTCTCGCCTGCAGGGCGACGCCCGAGCGATAGTGCATCGAAGGAACAGGCAAGCGCGCACAGTCCACAGCCGACACAGCGGGTGCGGTCGACCACAGAGACGCTTTCCGGCAGAGAGAGTGCGCCGAAGTGACAGCGGTCAATGCAATCGCCACACCCCTCACACGCTGTACCATCCACCACAGTGTAAAAGTCTGAGTGAGCGACGACAGCCGGCCGGTGGAACTCGACGGCGCCACGCAACAGGGAACAGCAGCAGGGGCAGCAGTTGCAAATGCTGTAATCGTGGTCCCCATAGTTACCTGTTGTATGTACCAAACCTCCATCTGCGGCCTGGCGTAGGACTCGCAGGGACTCCTCCAGGCTGATGGCTCGAATCAACTCATCGTTTTCGTAGGCACCCTCTTCTGGAGCGAAGACCAGGCAGTTGCTGAGGGGATAGCTGCAGCGCTGACCAGCCTGCCCTGTGCGCGTACGGCACCAACAGTCGAGTACCCCCCATGACCTGGCCGTTGCCAGCAGCTCGCTGGCCTGCTCGTAGGGATGGATCGCCAGGCTGAAGGAGATCGATTCTTCAACGGGGACGACGCGACGGGCGGCGGGAGCATCGCTGAGGCTGCCTCCCTGGGTCTGCTGAATCCACTGCACGTACAGCTCTGCCGCTTCAGCATCTTGGCTAACTGCCTCCAGAGTGTCGAATCCAGCAAGACCAGCAGTCTGGGGATTCAATGCAAACGTGGGCTCCCTGTCTCCTGTTTGAGTGCGCACAAGTCCCTTGCGGGCTGCGGCACAGAGGATGTTGCAGGCCGTGCCGGGGTCGATGTCTGCGCGAGTCGCAATGGCACCGGCGGGCTCGTAGTTGAGTCGCATGGCGCTGACGATCGTTGCCTCTTCTCGAGTGTAGAGCCTGGCCAGCAACTGGAGCTCCACGCCGCTCTCGGTGGCCGGGAAGCCAGACGGGATGCTGTCCAGCCGGCGAGCCAATTTGCGATAGACTTGCTCAGACATAGGTCACCAATCCTTATCGGTTTCATATGACTGCTTGGGGATTGCTTCGGCCTCCGGCCTCGCAATGACAGGGCGAGGTTCATCGTCCCAGCTCTGCGTGGACTGTTGTCCACGCGTAGTTACTGGATGTGCTGGACTGTTG
>JASFHU010000547.1:0-4090 GCA_050123055.1 Anaerolineae bacterium | reverse complement strand
CGCCGAGCAGGTTGACCAGGAACAGGTTGGCCCCGCGCAGGTCGGCCCGGGCCAGGTTGGCCCCGGGCAGGTCAGCCTCACCCAAGTCGGCCTGGAACAGGTTGGCCTCGGACAGGTCAGCCCTGCCGAGGTTGGCTCCGCCCAATTTCGCCCCGGTCAGGTTAGCCTCGCCCAGTTTAGCCCGGCCCAGGTTGGCCCCGCGCAGGTCAGCCTCGCTCAGGTTGGTCCCGCCCAGGTTGGCCCCGCGCAGGTCAGCCCGGAACAGGTTGGCCCGGCCTACGTCGGCCCCGCGCAGGTCGGCTTCGCCCAGGTCGGCCCCGCTCAGGTTGGCCCCGCTCAGGTCAGCCTCGCTCAGTGTGACGCCGTGCAAGTGGGCCATGCGCAGGTCAGCCTCGCTCAGATTCGAAAAGCTCAAGTCTGCCCCCGGGTTGCCCTGTTCATTCTCTCCTAATCTTGCCCCACGTAGGTCGGCCCGTCTCAGATTGGCATATCGGAGGCTATCAGGTCTGCCTTGTTGGTCCCAATTCCGGGCCAGGTCAATCAGCCCTTCTCGCTTGCGCCGGCGGTCGCGCAGTAGCCCAAACAAGTAGGCAGTCCCGCCTTCGACAAACGCACCAATCATACCACCTATGATCCCACCCGTGACGGCTACAGTCCAAAAGTTCCATTGCTGTGGTTCCGACATGTCGGCCCCCCCTGATTTCTCTTGCCTTACAGTGTATCATCGAGGTTGGTCGGGTGAAGTGCCGTGGCAGGTCAGCGCCTCAACCCCGATCCGACCAGCACCGGAACAAACACCATTCCACCTCGGAAAGACGCTAGTATTATACCACAAGTACTCCAGGATCGCCTATAGGCTGGGATCGGACGTTGCCGCGCCTGCCGCGCTTCGATGACAGGCTGTAGCAGCCGCTCAATCCTTGGATCTAGCTTCTCAGCCTTTGCAGAGCTGGCATTTGGTACGGCCCATCTTAAGTGGTATAATTTGGGCGGCCTCTGGCCGGCCGGCGAGGAGACTATGATCCGAGGATCCAAAACCCGTATGCGTGCCCTGGAGCGCGAGGACCTGCCCCACTTTGTACGCTGGATCAACGACCCGGAGACCCGCCGTTTCATGAACGTCCGCTATCCCATTTCCATGGTTGAGGAAGAAAAGTGGTGGGAAGGCTTTCTCGAACGCAAGAACGACCACATCTTTGCCATTGAGGCCGAGGACGGCACTTACATTGGCAACATCGGCTTGCACGGGATCGAGCATGAGAACCGCCGTGCCCAGTTGGGCGTCACCATAGGCAACAAGCATGTCTGGGGCAAGGGATACGGCACCGACGCCATCAAAGCCGTGCTTGGCTGGGCTTTCAACTACCTCAATCTGAACCGGGTCTCGTTGACCGTTTTTGCTTACAACAAACGAGCCATCCATTGTTATCAGAAGGTTGGTTTCGAGCACGAGGGCACCATGCGTCAGGCACGCTATGTCGACGGGCGATACCACGATGAGTTGGTGATGGGCGTTCTACGCGGCGAATTCCTCTCAAAGAACAGGGAGGCGGCGCAATCATGATGCAGATGGAACAGATCAGTCAGGAGCGGGATCACGGCAAGCAGTACGGCCTCTACGGTCCGTTGACGATCTTTAGCGGGACCGCGAATCCAGAGTTGGCCCAAGAGATCGCAACCCTGCTCAAAAGGCATCTGGGCAAGGTGGCCATCCGTCAGTTCGCCAATGAGAACGTCTTTGCCAAGCTGAACGAAAGCGTGCGAGGTAAAGATGTCTTTCTCATCCAGCCAACCTGTGCGGGACTGAGGAACAGGAAGGTGAAGGCCGGCGAGTGCGTCACTCTCCCGGAGAAGGTTGCCGAGCTCCGCCCTGACGAGTTTGAGCAGGTCCCTGCCTCGGTGAACGACAACATCCTGGAGCTCCTGGTACTGTTGGATACACTCCGGCGGGACTCGGCGGGGCGACTCACAGCCGTGGTGCCCTATTTTGCCTACGGTCGCACCGACAAGAAGGACCAGCCCCGCGTACCCATCACCGCCCGGCTCATGGCCGATATCATGGGTGTAGCAGGAGCCAACCGCTTCCTGGTCATCGATCTCCACGCCGGACAGATCCAGGGCTTTTTCGACATTCCGGGAGACGAGTTGACGGCCCAACACATTCTGGTCAACTACTTCCAGGAGAAAGGGATCGCCAATGGCGTCGTCGTTGCACCTGACATCGGCGCCAGCCGCCGGGCGCGCAACTTTGCCGAGGATTTGGACCTACCACTGGCCATCATAGAGAAACGGCGCAACCCTGACGACAGTGGCATCCGCCAACTGAACCTCATTGGTAACGTCGCAAATCGGAATGCTATCATCTTTGACGACGAGATCGACACGGGCGGCACCATCGCCAAGGCCGCCGATTTTCTGCGCGAGCGTGGAACCCTGGATGTCTATGCCTGTGCTACCCATGCCCTTCTCTCACCCCCGGCTGGGGTGGAAAACATGAAGGCTGCGGGGTTGCGGGAACTCGTCGTGACCAATACCGTCTACATTTCTCCAGAGAAGCGCCAGGAGTTGCAGCCTTTCCTGCGGGTGCTGTCGGTAGCCGGCCTGCTAGCAGAAGTGATCCGGCGCATCCATCTGGGCATCTCAGTCGGCGAGCTGTTCAACGAATAGTTCTGCCTGTGTGTATGTGGTATAATCAGAGCTGAGGACTGGAGATTGGATAGTAGATGGTGGACACCGAAGGTAATGGACACTGGGTAATGCGATGCTAAAAGGATTTCTAGGCAAAGTCGTTGGGGATTCCAACGAACGTGAAGTACGCAAGCTACAACCGATGGTGGAGGCCATCAGCGCGCTGGAGCCCGCGATGGAGCAGCGCACCGATGCCGAACTGCGGTCCCTGACCCCCCGGTTTCGGGCCCGGCTGGCCGCTGGCGAGACCCTGGACGACCTCCAGGTCGAGGCCTTTGCTGCCGTGCGCGAAGCGGCCAAACGCACCGTAGACATGCGACCCTTTGACGTGCAGCTCGTTGGTGCCATTGTTCTCCACCAGGGCAAGGTCGCCGAGATGAAAACCGGTGAGGGCAAGACACTGGTAGCGACCATGCCGGTCTACCTGAACGCCTTGGCGGGCCGCGGTGTCCATCTGGTGACAGTAAACGACTACCTGGCTCGCCGCGATGCCTTGTGGATGGGCGCGACCTACCATCTGATGGGTCTTTCCATTGGCTTGCTTCAGTCAGGCGCGGAGCAGCCGGCCTATCTATACGATCCCGCCTACCAGCGCGAACCCTATCCTGGCCTTCGCCCTGCCCCCCGCCAAGAAGCCTATGCCGCTGATGTAACCTACGGAACCAACAACGAGTTTGGCTTTGACTACCTGCGCGACAACCTGGCCTACGAGCTTGAACGCCGCGTTCAGCGTCCTTTGTACTATGCCATCGTGGACGAGGTTGACAACATCTTTATCGACGAGGCTCGCACTCCCCTGATCATCTCCGGTCCATCGGGCGAGTCGGTGGAAGACTATAGCCAGTTTGCCGCCATTGCCCGCAAGCTGCAACCGGACGTCCACTACGAGTTGGATGAGAAGGAGCGCTCAGTCTACCTCACCGATGAAGGGCTGGCCGTAGTCGAAGAAGAGACCGGCATTGAGAACATCTACGATGAAGCCAACTACCGCTACGTCCATTACATGCAGCAGGCACTCAAGGCCCAGGTAATCTTTTTGGAGGGCCGCGACTATATCCGGCAACGCAAGCAGATCATCCTGATCGATCAGCACACCGGCCGCCTGATGCCCAGTCGCCGCCTGAGTGAGGGCCTACACCAGGCCATTGAGGCCAAGGAAGGCGTGCCCATCCGACCTCGCGACGTAACCTCAGCCACGATCACCATCCAGAACTATTTCCGGATGTACGAAAAGCTCGCCGGCATGAGCGGCACCGCCGTGACCGAGGGCGAAGAATTCTTCAAGATATACAATCTGGATGTGGTAGCTATTCCCACCAACAAGCCGGTCATCCGTGAGGATCACGCGGACGTCGTCTACCGCAGCGAAGAAGCCAAGCTTCGTGCCGCGGTTCGCGAGCTT
>JASFHU010000546.1:0-4095 GCA_050123055.1 Anaerolineae bacterium | reverse complement strand
CCTCGGCGACGACATCGCGATAGAAGGGCAGGCCGGATGTGCTGCTGAAGGTAAAGAGGACCTTGCCTGCGCCAAAGTCCGTCTGGTCGCCGTACGCCTCCTGTTCCAGGGTGGCACAGCCCTCGTCAAAGAGTTCCTTGAGGAAGGTGAGAACCTCCAGCCCGGTCTGGTCGCCGAAGGTGTAGGCGGTGGCGTTCTCGTTCACCATCGACCCGCCGTGGTTAAAGATCATGTCGGCGAAGGTGGAGGCGTCAATCGACATCTCGTAGCCATAGGTGCCGGCGCCGGGATCGGAGGCGGCGCAGGCCATCTCTTTGAACTCGTTCCAAGTGCGTGGCGGATGGTCGTAGCCCAACTCGCGCAGCCAATCCTCGTTGTAGTAGAGGACCTCCATGGAGCGATGGGGTGGGATCCCGTAGCGCCCGTCGAATTGGGGCAGGTAGTCGCCCAGTGACACAAAGGGAAAAAAGTCCTCGGTCTCTGCGGCGGAAAAGCCCCATTGCTCGCTCTCGATGTAGGGGGTCAGTTCGACGATGGCGCCCTGGGTGACGTAGGTCGCGGCCTGATTCTGGTAGCAGACGGCCATGTCCGGCACCTCGCCCGATGGGATGCCGGCGATGACTTTGTTATAGATCTCGCCGTAGCTGCCAGCGTATTCGCCCTGGACGCTGATGCCCCACTGGTTGGTGGCGTTAAAGTCATCGATCATGCCCTGAAGGACCTCCTCGCGCTCGCGGGAGTGCTGGTGCCAGTAGGAAATCATCTGCCCGCTGGGGTCCAGCTTTTCCAGGTCGCCGTAGATCTCTTTCTCATAGTTGGGGGCCAGCCCGCAGCTGGCAACGGTCAGACCCACGCTCAGCACGATGGCCAGCCCGACCAGCAGGTTGCGTTTCTTCATCCTTTCGCCTCCATAGGATCATCCTGCGGGTGACCCCGGCACGTTACTGTCCCGTGCCACCGTCATCCGCCTTACAAATCTAGCACATCCTTGGCTATGTCGAGGATCCTGTCGGGATCAAATGGCTTGGTCAGGTAGAGGTCGGCGCCCACCTCCGCAGCTTTCTGCTTGTCGACCTCCTGGCCCATGGCGGTCAGCATGACGATGTGCGTATCGTGCATGCCCCACTCGCCCTTAACCGCATGGCACACGTCAAAGCCGTCTACATTGGGCATCATGAGGTCCAGGAAGACGAGGGCAGGCTTTTCGGCCTGGATCAGCTCCAGAGCTTCCTCCCCATTGGAGGCTGTCAGAATCTCCATGTCCTCGTGCTCGTCCTGAAGATCCCTGAGGGTGCGCTCCATGAGCAAGAGCGTACGTCTCTCATCATCCACGATCAGTACTCGATGGTTCATGAACCCCTCCTTCTGTACGATCCGAACCCAGCGGCGGCTGTGTCCCTTTTGGCTCTGAGGGCGGCAGCGGCAGGGTGAAAGAGAAGGTGCTACCCTTCCCTTGTTCGCTCTCCAACCAGATACGGCCGCCATGATGTTCCACGATCTCTTTCGAGATGGGCAATCCCAGGCCCGTGCCCTTGGATCGGCCGGTATGCGGGTCCCCCGCCTGGGCGAATTTCTCAAAGACCCGGGCATGATCGGCTGCGGCGATGCCCCTCCCCGTATCGATCACGCTGACGACGATCTCGCCATTGCGCCGTCTGGCCTGGCAGGTGACCGACCCCCGTTCGGTAAACTTGACCGCGTTGGAAATGAGGTTTAGCATCACGCGGATCAGGCTTTCCCTGTCACCCACCACCTCAGGCAACGCGGTGTCATAGTCCTTGATCAGGATCAGGTTCTTCTGGTCAAACAGGTAGGATGTGGTGGCTGTTGCTCGCTCGATAAGCTCAGCGACCGATAGCGGTTGCATGTCCCATTCAACCTTGCCAGCCTCGATCTTGGCCAAGTCGAGCATGTCCGTGATCAGGTCGGTCATGCGCTCCCCCTCATCCACGATGATGTCCATTGACTCGGCCACCTCATCCATGGCCCGCTGTGTCCTGCGATCCGCGTCCTGAACCTTGGGGAAGACGCGCGCGCTCAGGTCCTTCAGGGAGCGCTTGGCAAAGCCGTAGATATGGGTCAGGGGGGTCCTGAGTTCGTGGCTGGCATTGGCCACAAACTCGCTCATTGCCGCTCTGGCAGCCTCGGCGGCTTCCTTTGCCCGGCGCAGCTCCGCCTCCGCTTGCTTGCGCTCGGTGATATCGGCTCGGATCCCAAAGACGCCACCCTCCTGCGTCCTGAATTCGCTGATCTGCAGCCAGCGGCCATCGCCAAGTTGTTGTTCAAACACCCCACGTGGATTGTGATGCCGGTCCAATCGATAGGCGATCCATTTATCTGCGCTCATATTGGCTGCGGCATAGCTTCCGCGTTCAGCAGCGGTCCGGATGATCTCCTCAAAGTTGGCGCCCGGGACGATCAGATCGGAGATCTCGGCCCGCATTTCGCGGTACTTTTCGTTGCACAGAACGAGCTTGTCATCGGCGTCGTACAGGACAATGCCCAGCGGGATGCTCTCAACTGCGTGGAGCAAGCGGGCTTCGGCGGTGCCGGCTCGTGCTTCCAGATTGGCGTACATCTCTTGCAGTTCACCAGCCATGTAGTTGAAAGCCTGGGCCAGTTGCCCTAACTCGTCCTGCCGTGCCACAGGTGCGCGGGTGTCGAATTTGCCCTCTGCCAGGCGAGCTGCTGCTTCGCTCAGTTGCCTGACAGGCCTGCTGATGCTGTGGATGGTGCTATAGCTCAGCACTACGCCCAGGACTATGGCGGCCGCCACCACCAGGACCGTTACCATGGTGGAGGTGCGGCTCGCCTGGGCTAGCCTTTCCTGGGCACTGATATAGTCCTGCTGGATCAGGATCTGTGCCTTTCGCAGCTCGCCTACCAGGTCGGTGTGGATCCTTTCGAACCGGGGTATGGTTGCAGAGTTTTCCATCGAGCTAACAACAGACTGGGCAGACTCCCAGTCCTCAGCCAATCCAAAAGCGACGCACGCGTCGGCCAGGTCAATCAGTTCATCCAGGTACTCGATCGTCCGGCGCAGTCGATTGCCTACCGGATCATCGTCGGGGAGTGATGCGGCTTCTTCCCAAAGGCTATTACGGCTGACTTGCAACGCGGCTGCACTGACGGCAATGCTATCGATGGGGAAGCGTACGCTCTCAGGTGCGAGGTAGCGGAAAGGGGCCTGGGTGAAGGCAACACGGTGGGTGACAAGGACCAGCACGGTGCTCTCTTGACGGACGTTCGTGATCAGCGATAAACGATCGAACGTCGTCTCCAGGACCCCCCGGGCCTCGTTGTAGACATTGAGTTGCCAGACGGAGATGACCATGGCGATGAGCAGCAGCAGGCCGATCAGAGCCTGGCCCACGACCATGCGGAAAAGCACGCTGCGAGTTGCCGGGGGACGCGAGGTCGCTGGAACCGGGGGACTGTCAGGGATGTTCGCTTTGCCGGGTACTGCCGAATTCCCCTGTTTCACTTTCTCACTCTCGACTTCTTCCTCTCCTCGGCCCTCGATCACGTGCAGGAATGGGAGAAGGGGCTCTCACGGGTCCTTCTCTGTTCGAGGGAGCCAAGACCCCACAGCCACTTGGCTTGATCGGTTGCAGGCCGCCACGAGCGCAGGCACTACGACCGCTGCCTGTGCCGATGACAGGCGCACACGAATGGTGCTTTCATTTCCCTGGGGCAGCGGACCGAGATCGGACGGATACAGCAAGCGCACTGGGATCGCTTCTTCCTCCCGCCAGTGACTGATCGCCAACAACTCGACAGCGTCGCCATCGGGCCAGACGGCGATGGCATATGGCACATTGAACCGCATACCCCGTTCCGGAACCCTGCCATGAGCCTCTATGGTCGCCTCCAGTCTCCAGTAATAGGCCTGTGGCGTCGCCTTCGATTCCTGCTCCAAGACCGCTACGCGGCCTTGGACACGGCCGGGAGAGTCCGCTTGTGCATAGTCCTGTGCAAAGCCTCTCGCCTGACGGGCAAAGTAGGCTTGATCGTCGTCTGCGATCCGATCCAGAATGGGCTCGGCCCCCGCTCGCCATCCGGCTGTGTCGTCGGCAGGCGGTTCGGCCATCGCCT
>JASFHU010000545.1:0-4102 GCA_050123055.1 Anaerolineae bacterium | reverse complement strand
GCTCACCACGGCCCGCTGGGGCCGACAGCACAGCTCTACTGAGACCTGACTCGCACTGGCGTGCTTGGCTATGTTGTTGAGCGCCTCCTGAACAATCCGGTACAGGGCGATCTGTACGTCAGGTGGAAGCCTGCAGTTTCCGTCCAGGCTCAGCTCCATGGGTACGCGTGCCCTTCCTGACATGGCCTCGGTCAGGTGGCGAAGCAGTTCACCCAAGGGCTTCTCGGTCAGGGCTACCGGGCGCAACTCGACCAACATGGTACGCATCTCGGCGGCTGCCCCCCGTGTCAGCCGGCGCAGCTCCTCCAGCCCGCGCCGGCCCGACTCGGGGCTTTGCTCCCAGACACGGGGCAGGGCCTCGGCGATCAAGCTGGCCGAAAACAGGGTCTGAGTCACGGCGTCGTGCAGTTCACGCGCCAGGCGATCACGCTCTGCCGTGGCGGCTGCTTGCTGGACCTGCTCTCTGAGCCGGGCGTTGTCGATGGCCAGGGCAACCTGATCGCCAAAGGCCACGGCCAATTGGATCTCCTCGTCGGCAAATGTCCGTGGCTCGCTGTAATAGAGCAACATGCCGCCATAGACCTGGCCCAGGATCACAATGGGCACAGCCAGCAGGGCGCGATAGAGCCTGGACCAGGCAGCGCTCAACGCCACCCCCTGGCCATTTGCCACAGCCTTGACCAGATCAGAGACGGCCACCGGCTGGCGCGAGGCCATGGCCTGCTGCAAAGCACTCTGGCCGATGGGCACCCTGGCCCCAGCCACGTAGGTGACCAACAAGCCCCGCGTGGCTCGCACAGATAGCTTGCCTGTCTCCGGATCCAGGCTATAGATGCCGGCCGCACGGGTGCCCAAGAGTTGCCCTGCCTGCCCGGCGATATAGTTCAGGACCTCATCCAGAGAGCGGTTCGAATTGAGCACGGCCAGTACATCTCGCAGGCCCTCGGCGATGCTACGGCGCTGTTCCGCTTCCTGGCGGCGCTCTCTTTCCTCCTGCCTGGCCGCTTCGGCATCCTCTTTGGCCCGGCGCAGTGCCTGTTCCCACCGTATGCGCGCGGTGATGTCACGGGCAATTGTAGCCGCGCCGGTGACGTTGCCAGCCTCGTCCAGGATCGGAGAGACATTAAGTGAGACATGAATCGGCTCGCCGGCCCTGGTCAGGCGCACAGTCTCAAGAAGCGAGACGCGCTCTCCCTGCTTGATCCTTTCCAGGATCTGGATCACCTCATTGGTCCGGTCTGGGGGGGCGAGGAGGGTGATAGATCGCCCGACTACCTCCTCCGCAGCATAGCCATAGATCCTCTCTGCGCCTTCGTTCCAACTGAGGATGGTGCCCTGCAACGACTTGCCAATGATGGCATCTTCGGAGGATTCGACAATGGCCGCCAGCCGGGCCCGGGTTTCCTCAGCCAACCGGCGCTCGCTGACATCCTCGTGCAGCGTAACCACACGGGTCCCCTCGCCGCTCTCGAAGCGCGTCACGCGCATCATGAACCAGCGCTGTTGGTCGGGACTGTGGCAGGGGTACTCTATCGAGAAATGGTCGCACTCGCCGGCCATCACGGCACGGATGCCCGACGCCGCCTCCACGGCGCCGTTCGAGTCCTCGGAGGAGGCATCGACCACCGCCAGGTAATTTCTGCCTACCCCGTGATCCTCCCAATCGAGACCGTTTTCCCCGGCGAATTGGCGCCAGGAAGCGTTGACGGCCAGGATGGTTCCTTTCCTGTCCAGGATGGCAATGTTCCCGGCCAGGGAATCGAGGGTGGACTGGAGGAATTGTTGCGATGTGCGCAGCGCCCGTTCGGCCTGCTTGCGGTCGGTGATGTCGGTCACCGTGCCAAGGATGGCAGCCTCACCTCCATAGCGGATGAGCTTGGAGGAGATGATGGCATCGATCCGCCGGCCGTCCCTGGCGACCAGCCCATACTCGTAGGGAGGGAGATCTGCGCCCGCCATGTGGGCCCGAAAGCTCTGTTCGACCAGGTCTCGCGACCCGGGCTCGATGAGGGTGCGAAAGTCAAAGCCCGGCGCGGTCAGGTCCTCCTGCGTGTAGCCCATCAGCTCCTCACACTTGCGATTGGCATACACGACCCGGCCCCTCAGATTGATGAACACCATGTTGGGGGATTGCTCGGCGACCTGCCTGAACTTTTCCTCCGACTCACGCAGGGCCTCGCCCGCTTGTCTGCGAGCGGTAATATCCTGGACGATGCCCAACATGCGAATGGCCTGGCCGTCCTCACCCCGGATAACGTCACCGGTTTCTGAGACCCAGCGCACGGTGCCGTCTGGCCAGACGATACGGTGCTCGATGGCATACTCGGCGCCCGTCTCGACGCTGGCATCGACGGCATCCATCACTCGCTGCCGATCCTCGGGGTGCACGCTCTCTAGAAAAGCTTCATAGCTCGCCGCAAACTGGCCCCACTCAAAGCCGAACATGGGCTCGATCTGGTCCGACCAGTACAGATCCCCAGTGTCGACGTCCCAGTCCCAGCTGCCGATGTTGGCCGCCCGCTGGGCGAGGGCATACCGTTCCTGGCTCCGCTTCAGCGCCTCCTCCGCCTGTTGTCGGTCCGAGATCTCGCGTCTGAGTTCGGCATTGGCCCTGGCCAGATCTTCCGTCCTCGCAACCACCAACTCTTCGAGGTGGTCCCGATGCTCTGCCAGCTCCTCCTCGGCAACCTTGCGCGCAGTAATGTCGCGATTGCTGGCCCGGTACCCCAGGAACGTACCGCGATCATCGCTCACCGGCTGGCAGACGTGCTCAACCCAACGGATTTCGCCGTCGGGCCGCCGGATGCGGAACTCGATCTCTTGGGGTATCCGCTGCTCAACGGCATGACGGTGCCCGGTCCAGGCATCGCGATCCTGGGGCAGGATCAGGGCATCCAGGAGGCGCGGATTGGCGAGGAATGCTTTGGCCGGGTGGCCGGTGATGCGCTCACAAGAGGGAGAGACGTAGCGCAAAGACCCATCGGGAGCTTGCCAGTACTCCCAGTCGTAGGTAAAGTCGGCGACTGTGCGGTAGCGCATCTCGGCTTCGCGAAGCGCTTCTATCACCTCTTCCCCATGGCGTTGCGGATCTGATGGACCAGGGTACCCCTGTTCCAGGCTCTTGTCGCTCATCGATGGCTCACCCTCATACGCGCCCTGTCATTTTAGCGAAGCTCTTGAGAAAGAGCAAGTTTCCCCGGCAGCCGGGCGCCGGTACCGTGAAAGCCGCGCCCGCGCAGGCGGGGATGCCGGTCTCTTTGCCGTCAGGCTGATGTCAGCAAACCAGGGCGAAACGGGTGTACAATAGTGGCAGGGAACCGGCAGTTCGAGGTGAGGGAGGGGGGCAAGCGGTTCGCCGAACGGGCGCGCACGTTTGCCCCCGCACGGTTTCCCGAGTACAATTCAGGCTGATGGTAACAGTCCTCGGGTCAGCGCTGCTGTTTTGGGGTTTATGAAGGGCCAATGAAGGCAAGGAGGAGCTCAGTGGGGCAAGATATCTGGATGCTGGACGAGATCGAGGTGGCGGTGTCCGGTTTCTTTACCACCCACCACCATTTTCAGACCGAGTGGGGAGGTCTCGGCAAGTGTACCTTCCCGGCCTTTAGCCAGCACGCGATGTACCGCACGGCTGATGGCCGCGAGTTGCTGATGCAAAAGAGCCACTGGCTGGGCAGCGCCCATGAACTGGTGGATGGCGGGAGCGTGCGAGCCAGGGCAGACCGGCCCGGCCTCTTCCGGCGCGACATCTTGATCCAGTTCGACGGTCAGGAGTACACACTCGAGCCGGAAGGACTCTTTAGCCGGGGTTGGCTCCTGTTCGATGCCGGAGGAACCAAGCTACTCGAGCTCCGGCCACGTGGGGCGTTCAAGCAGGGGGCCTACCTGACCATCAGCGGCTCCATCAACTCCGACCTGGTGGCTTTTGTCTACTATTTGGTACACATGCGCCAGCAGGAAGATGCGGCTGCCACGACGGCGGCGACGAGCTAATTTGGCCGAAACAAGTCCTGCCCGCAAGGCTCATCCTTCGACAGGCTCAGGATGGCGATGGAATGGGCAGTACTTGTGGCGAGAGAATCAGTGGTGACGGTGGAAGGGACAT
>JASFHU010000544.1:0-4102 GCA_050123055.1 Anaerolineae bacterium | reverse complement strand
GACTTTAACAACATGATCCTGATCAGCGATGGCGAAGAGACCTGCGGCGGGGACCCGTGCGCCGTCGCCCGGTCCCTCAAGGAAAGCGATACAGAGCTGACCGTGCACGTGGTGGGCTATGCTGTGGACGACGAGACGCGGGAGCAATTGGAGTGTATCGCCGGCGTCTCGGGCGGTAGTTACCACGACGCCACCGATGCCGAGGGCCTGTTGCAGGCCCTGGAGGAAGCCTTGGCCGCCGCGGTGGTCGAGACGATCCTGCGCGTCGAAATCACGAGTGCCGGGACCGAGGAGATCCAGGAGGACGTCCTGCTAACCGAGGCCGGTACGGACCAAAAGGTCAGTTACTACCGGACCTGGACGGACAACCTCGTGCCACCGGGCAGCTACGATCTGGAGGTTTCTACCCTGCCCAATCTGGTCTACCACGATCTGGAGCTTCCGGAGGGCAGCACGACAGTGGTGCGCATCATCCTGGGCGCCATGTCTGTCCTGGCGCCCGATGGGGAGCCGGTGGCCGCAGATTTTTGGGACGCAGGAACAGATGACCGTTTGGGCGCATATGGACACGAGGGCCCGGTTTCCCTGGTGCCGGGAACCTACCATGTGACCTACAACCAGAGCGTCAGCGCGCCCACCTCGTTGGAGGCTGGCGAGCTAGAGGAACTGAGGCTGGGCGGCATCTTGGTGCTCGCGCCCGATGGGCAGCCGGTGGCCGCGGACTTTTGGAATGCAGCAACGAATGACCGTTTGGGCGCATATGGGCACGAGGGCGCCGCACTGTTCGTGCCGGGCAGCTACATCGTGGACGTGTACAGGAGTTACACCGAGCCCATCTCGGTGGAGGCCGGTCAGATCGTAGAAGTGTTGCTGGGCGCCGTCCACGTGGACGGTAGCTTTACTATCTGGGACGCAGCAGGAGAACGCCTGGGCGCCTACGGGGACACGATGGTCCTGGTGCCAGGAACCTACCGTCTGGAGCTGGCGGATGGCACGCTTGTCGAGGAAGTAGTGGTCGAAGCCGGTCAGGTCACCGAGGTCCCATAATCCAAGGCGACGCCCAGGGACTCGGAAGAAGTAGCCAGGCAGGGGTTATGCCTCTAGCCGCTCCTTGAGCAGGGGCATGACCACCTGGGGATTGGCTTTGCCGCGCGTGGCCCGCATCACCTGGCCCACGAACCATTGCAGCAGCGTCTCTTTGCCGCCTCGATACCGGGCTACCTGGTCGGGGTTGGCGGCCAGGATCTCGTCCACAATCTGGGCCAGGGCCTCCTGGTCGGAGATCTGGTCCAGGCCCCGCTCTTTGACGATCTCTGCCGGAGGCCGGCCTGTCTCGAACATCACAGCCAATACCGTCTTCCCCGTATTGGCCGTGATGTTGCCCTTTTCAATCAGGGCGACAAGCTCGGCCAGCGCCTCCGGGTAGATGCGCGCCTCGCCGATGCTGAGCCCTTCCGCCCCAAGCAGGCGAAAGAGTTCTCCCACGATCCAGTTGCTCAGCGTTTTAGACGGAACGCCCATCTCTTGGCCAGCGACCACGGCCGCCTCAAAAAAGTCGGCCACCTCCCGGTCGGCGGCCAGGACCGAAGCCTCGCTGCGGGCCAGCCCATAGTCGGCGACGAAGCGGTCGCGCCGCGTATCGGGCAGTTCGGGGAGCGCCGCGCGGAGCCGGTCCACCCAGGCCGGCGCAATCTGCAGCGGCGGAAGGTCTGGCTCGGGAAAGTAGCGATAGTCCTCGGAGGTCTCTTTGCTGCGCTGTTCCACTGTTTGCCCGCGCCGCTCATCCCAGCCCATCGTCACCTGGCGCACTCGGTCGCCGGTCTCCAGCGCCCTCGCCTGGCGGGCGAGCTCATAGTCCAGGGCCAGCTTGACCGAGCGGAAGGAATTGAGGTTCTTGACCTCCACCTTGGTGCCCAGTTCCGCGGCGCCGGCCGGCCGTATGGAGACGTTGGGCTCGCAGCGCATGGCGCCCTTTTCCATGTCGGCCGTGGAGACCTCCAGGTAGCGCAGGATGGTCTGCAATTTGATCAGGTACTGCCGCGCCTCTTCGGGCGTGTGGATATCAGGCTCGCTGACGATCTCGATGAGGGGCAGGCCGGCGCGGTTGAAATCGACCAGGCTGTGGTCGCCCTCATGGAACGACTTGGCCGTCTCCTCCTCCAGGTGCACGCGCCGGATGCGGATACGACGGACGGCCCCCTCCGGCCCAGCGGGGTCGTCGATCTCGATCCAGCCGTTCTCGCAGAGGGGAAAGTCGTACATGCTGATCTGGTAGGCCTTGGGCAGGTCGGGGTAGAAATAGTTCTTGCGCGAAAAGACGGCCGTCTCGGCGATCTGGCAGTTGAGAGCCAGCCCGACCATGATCGTCTGCTCCACCGCCCGGCGGTTCATCACCGGCAGCACGCCCGGCATGCCCAGGCACACCGGACAGACGTGGGTGTTGGGCTCAGCGCCGAATACGACGGCGTCGCAGCCACAGAACATCTTGGATCTGGTTAGCAGTTGGGCATGGACCTCCATGCCGATGGTCGCTTCGTAGTTGGGCATGTCTTTCCTCGATTACTTTGTGGTCGCCGCCATTATAGCATATCCTTGTGCCCTTGAGAAGCAATGCCCGCCGACAAGGTGGCGGGCAGTTCGACTGTGGACCGTCAACGAGTGCTGTCGATCTAGCGTCGTTTGTAGACCTCACGTCGGTGCCTGATGACATGCACAGTGAGTCTCTGGTCAGTTTGATCAAGCGTGTAAAGCGCACGGTAACCACCAATGCGCAGTTTGAAGAGCCCCTTCCAGTCACCGGTCAGCGGTTCAGGTGTCAGGGACTCAAAGTTGTCCACCAACCAGCGGAGTCTGTTGAAAACACGTTGGGCGGTGGATCTGTCCAGATGGGCCAGGTCATCCAGAGCCTCAGGTGTAAACTCTAGCTCGTACAATACTACCACTCCAGGCCAAGGCGGGCAGCAGCCTCTTGGGCCGGGACGCCCCGAGTTCCTTTCTTCTCCGCTGCCATGGTGCGCTGGAGCCTTTCCTTGATCTCCTCCCGCAGTTCTAGCCCTTCGTCTGGATCGCCAAGCATTTCCAATAGTTTCTGCTCGACTGTGGTTTCGATCACCTGTTTGAACTCGTCCACTGACAATTCCGCCACCGTGATACCCATTGGATTCCTCCTCACAGCAGATGGCATAGGCATGTGTGTCTATTACGACCTGCAAACGCCCGCAACCTGATGCATCAACGCTGCTATTATAGCATACATCACGGACCCGGAAAAGCGAGGTTTCTGGCGTGGCTGAGTGCAGGCCCGATGCTGGTCAAGAAGTGCACACTTTCCAACTGGTAAGTTTGACCTTTCGCTCTCTTTGGAGTATACTGTTTCCATCGGGGCGTAGCGCAGTTCGGCAGCGCGCTTGGTTTGGGACCAAGAGGTCCGCGGTTCAAATCCGCGCGCCCCGACTGTGCGGGAGTAGCGCAGTGGTAGCGCATCTGCCTTCCAAGCAGACTGTCGCGGGTTCGAGTCCCGTCTCCCGCTCCACTTTGGGCAGCGGCCCCGGCCATAGGCACCTGGCCGGGGCCGTCCTGCATAGAGCGACGAAAGGAGTGCAAGAACCGTGATCCCGCTCCAACTCCGCGTCCGCAATTTCATGTGCTACCGCGACAACGTGCCCAAGCTCGACTTTGACGGCATCCACCTGGCCTGCCTGACGGGGGCAAACGGCCACGGCAAGTCGGCCCTGCTCGATGCCATCACCTGGGCGCTGTGGGGCAAGGCCCGCGCCAAGCGCGACGACGAGCTGATCCACCTGGGCGAGTCCGAGATGGAGGTCGAGTTCACCTTTGACCTGGGCGGCACCGTCTACCGCGTGCTGCGCAAGCGCGACTCCTCCAAGCGGGGCCGCACCCTGGTGGACCTGCAGGTGCAGCACGATGACGAATTCCGTTCTATTGCCGAGGCGGGCGTCCGGGCCACCGAGGCCGCCATCGTCCGCCTGCTGCGCATGGACTATGAGACCTTTACCAACTCGGCCTTTCTTCTCCAGGGCCGGGCCGATGCCTTCACCACCCGCACGCCCGCCGAGCGTAAACGCGTGTTGGGCGAGATCCT
>JASFHU010000543.1:0-4107 GCA_050123055.1 Anaerolineae bacterium | reverse complement strand
AGGCGGCCGAAGCGCAGCGCCTGCGGGCCAGACTGTCCATCATGTGGAGCTTCTATCAGCTCGAGCTGGGCCGGACCCCGGAATCGCTGGAGACAGCCCGTCGGGGCGAGGAGTTGCTTCATAGGCTGGAGCGGGCCGGGCACGATGTGCGCCACGAGTTGGCGCTGGCGGCCTTCCACCGAGCGCGGAGACAATTCTACGGCCAGGACATCCTGGGGGCGCAGGAGACCTATACGCAGAGCGTGACGCTGTATGAGCAAACTGGCGACCGCTGGGGCCAGGCCCGGGCGCTGGCCTATTTGGGCTGGCTGGCCGAACACCTGGGCGACTATGGCCAGGCACAGGAACTGTGCGAAAGGAGCCTGGCCATTCAGGATGAGTTGGGTGACCGGCGCGGGCTGGCCGGCACCACGCTGAACCTGGGCGTTATCTCTTGGGTGCAGGGGCGGTTGGAAGAGGCCGATCGCCTCCTCCGGCAGAGCATGAGCATATCTTGGGAGCTGGACGACTGGAACCGGGTGGCCCATGCCATGAAGGGCGTCGGCGAGGTCTTGGTCCGAAGCGGTCAGTTCGACCCCGGCCTGGTACTGCTGGAATGCAGCCTCGAGATCTATGACGATCTGGGGCACCGCTATGGCCGGCAGGGTTTGGTTCCTTTCCTGGGAGAGACCAAGGCCCACCTGGGCCGGTACGCTGAGGCCCGTGCCGACGCACAGTTAGGGGTAGAGCTTTCGCGGAGGGCCGGGCATCGCTGGGGCGTGGCCTTCTCCCAATTCGTAGAGGGGATGGCCGCCCTGGCCGAGGGCGCCGCCCAGGAAGCTCTGGCGCTCTTTCAGAAGGCCGTTGCCGTGTTTGAGGAGGTCCGGCACCCGGAAAACCGGGGCTGGGTAGGCGGGCCCCTTGGCCTGGCCGCGCGTCAGGCAGGTGAGACAGCCCTGGCGCGACGGTCGGTCGTGGAGGCGCTGCAGATCGGCGCCGACCTGGGGGCCTTTATGCCGGTGCTTTATGCGCTGCCCGCCGCCGCGCTGCTGCTGGCCGATCGGGGAGCGGCGGAGCGGGCGGTAGAGGTTTATGCCTGCGCCTCTCGCTACGGTTTTGTGGCCGACTCGTGCTGGTTCGAGGCTCTGACGGCCGGGCCGGTGGCGGAGGCGGCGGCCCTGCTGCCGGCCAGAGTGGTTGGGGCGGCGCGGGCCAGGGGCGAGGCGCAGGATTGGGACACGATGGCGGCTGGGCTGCTGGCCGAGCTGTAGGCTCACCACAATGTCAGAGCACCCCTATGACTATGAGAACCGATCGGATGTCCGGCCGATCTCCTGGCAGGATTTTCACGGTCTGTGCAAGGGCCTGGTTGTGGCGGTCTCGGCCTACCGGCCCGAGATCATCCTGCCGGTTGGCCGGGGAGGGTACTACCCGGGCACGCTCATCGCCCATCTGCTCCAGGTTGAGCCGTACCCGGTCCGCCTCTCCAGGCGGGTCGACGATGTCGTTACTCACCAGCGCCCGCAGTGGCTGGTGGACCCGCCGCCAGCGGTCCGGGGCCGCCGCGTACTGGTTGTCGACGAGATCTGCGGCTCCGGCGAGACGATCGTCATGGTCAAGCAAAAGGTCGAGACGATGGGCGCCCGAGCGGTCAAGAGTGCGGTTCTGTATGCCCACACCAAGGGGGTATCGGTGCCGGACTATATTGGGCTGATCTCAGATGCCCTGATCCTCAATCCGTGGGACCGGGAAGTGTATCGTGATGGCGCGTTCCGGTTCCATCCCGAGTACGTCGACGCGCTGGCCCAACAGGGGCTGAAGCCGGACCGGTCCCTGTTGATCGATGCGCCGGCGGTGGAGGTAGCCAAACGGTGATACAACTGGACTGTGACGCCGTGCTGTTCGACCTGGACGGGGTGCTGATCGACTCTACGAGCTGCATCACGCGCCACTGGGCGGCATGGGCCCGTGGGCACGGACTGGAGCTGGCCACCGTGATGCAGGCGGCCCACGGCGTCAGAACCATCGAAACGATGCGCCTCGTGGCGCCCTACCTGGACGTCGAGGCAGAAGCGGCCCGTTTCACCGCCCGCGAGGTGGCAGATACAGACGGCGTGGTTGTGATAGACGGCGCGGCGCGGCTGCTGAGCAGGCTGCCACAGGATGCCTGGGGCATCGTGACCTCGGGCAGCAACGGGCTGGCCAGGGCACGCCTGGCGCGGGCACGATTGCCGGTGCCCGACACGCTGGTGACGGCGGATGACGTACAGCAGGGCAAGCCGGACCCCGAGCCCTACCTGGTGGGAGCCGAACGGCTAGGCATCCCGGTGGCGCGCTGCGTGGTGGTCGAAGACGCACCGGCCGGCATCGAGGCTGCCCGCAGAGCCGGGATGCGCGTGATCGGCGTGACCTCCACGCACCCTCGAGAAGAGTTGCTGGGGACGGCAGCGGTCGCCGGGCAGCTTTCAAATCTCTCGATTGCCACCGGCGAGGGAGATGGAGGTCGCCTGACAATTCGGATTGAGTGAGACCCCCATTGTCAGAGAATCGGAGAAATGTCTTGTGATGGCGAGCCGTGCCTTGAGCCTCCTGGGCAGAGCCTTGCCCTATATGTCCCTCTTGGTCGGCGCCTTCTATGTCTTTTCCCGCGTCCGGTCAGACTATCGTGCCCGGGGCAAGCTGTCCCGGCCAACCACCATCCTCCAGTTCGGCTATTTTGGCGCTTATGCCCTTTCCTCCTACCCCTTTCTGGATGCCAGATTCTCGCAGGTACGCACAGATAGCTTGCTCTTTCTCATCGCCCTCGTTCTGATGGCGGCCGGCCTGCAGTATTGTGCGCGAACGCCACGCTACCTCGGACTGCCCAAGCGGAAGGGTGGGGGGTAGAAGCCACTTCCCTTCCGAACTTCAGGGCCTCAGCGCGTCTGCTGCTGCCTCCCGGATGCGCTGCCAGGCGGCCGCCACATGGCGCGCCTCGGTGTTGGTCTGGCCGACGCTCAAGCGCAGCGTGTACTGGCCGTCCAGCCGGGTGTGGGTCAGGTATAGCTCGCCACTGCCATTCAGTCGCTCCAGCAACCGCTGGTTGAACTCCTCGCCGCCCACGTGCCGGAAGCAGACCAGGTTCAGCGGCGGCGGTACCATCAGCTCAAAGTCGGGATCCTCTTCCACCCAGCGGGCAAACTCCTGGGCCAGTTCCACGTGCCGCCGCACGTGGTGGCGCAGCCCCTCCACCCCGTAGTGCCGGATCACAAACCACAGCTTCAGGGCGCGGAACCGCCGTCCCAGCGATACCTGCCAGTCGCGATAGTCGATCACAGCCCCCGCCTCGGTGGCTGCGTTTCGCAGGTACTCGGGCAGGATACTCAACGTCTGGATCAGGGCCGCCCGGTCGGCTACGTAAAAGCAATCGGCATCAAAGTTGGTAAACATCCACTTGTGAGGATTAAAGCAGTAGCTGTCGGCCAGCTCCAACCCGGCCTGGAAATGGCGATACTCGGGACACAGGGCCGCCGTTCCGGCCATCGCCGCGTCCACATGCAGCCACAGACCCTCCTCGCGGCAGATGCGGCCGATCTCGGGTAGCGGGTCCATAGCATTCGAGGAAGTAGTGCCCACCGTAGCGCAAACAAAACAGGGCACCAACCCCTCCAGCCGGTCGAGCCGGATCTGTTCCGCCAACAGGGCCGGCTGCATCGCGTATGCCCGGTCCACCCCGATCTGCCGCAGGTTCGCCCGGCCGATGCCGGCGATCATGGCCGCCTTTTCCAGCGACGAGTGGGTTTGGCTAGAGACATAGGCCACTAGCCGCCCATCGGTGCCCCGCTCGTTGCTCAGGTAGCCGGTGGCCCGCTCGCGGGCGGCCAACAGCGCACATAGCGAAGCACTGGAGGCCGAATCCTGGATCACACCCCCGCCCGTCCCAGTCGACTTGAACCTGGGCGGCAGCCCCAACATGTCGGCCAGCCAATCCAGGACGTGCGTCTCCAGCTCTGTGCAGGCCGGGCTCGTAGCCCACAGCATACCCTGAACGCCCAGCCCGGCCGACAACAGCTCGCCCAGTATCGACGGTCCCGACGCATTGGCCGGGAAAAAGGCGAAAAAGTTGGGCGACTGCCAGTGCGTCACCCC
>JASFHU010000542.1:0-4112 GCA_050123055.1 Anaerolineae bacterium | reverse complement strand
CTGGGAGAGAGGGTAGACTTTCAGTTGTTCCCGCCACATTTTTGAGGCTGCGTCGGGCTTGCCGTCAACCAGGAAGCCACGGAGAATGACCCAGTTAATCCAACTCGGTGACTTGGCGACGAAGTAGCCTTCGGGCGCCTCACCTTCGTGATCAGGTGGCAACAGCAGATACTTGCCCCCCTTGCCCCGATCCGGTCCCGGCGCGCCCATGTCGATCACAAAGCGAAAGAAGGCGTCGTCAACCGTCCCCGGGCCGGCCCCCGCCGGGATCTCAACCACCGTCGGGCCATCCTTCTTCAGATCGAGAAAGACCGTGCAATAGACCGTGTCCGTGTTGCCGGTGAGCCACAGGGGATTGCTGTCCATTAGATTGTCGAAAACAACAGCCTGGTGGCATTCCGTGGCCCCTAGTTCCGCCATTCCTAGCCGCAGCCCCTCGAGGGAGGCGGCAGGAATGCCGTTCAGAAAGGTCTCTATGCCACGGAGGAAGTCAAGGTTGTCGTAAACCAGTTCCGCTGTCTCCTTGGTGGGGATCCCGTCGAAAAACTCCAGGGTGCCGAGGCGGGTTTCGACTTTGTCCGGGGTCATGATCTTCTCTGGGATTGAGGTGTTATAGCCCGGTGTTGGTTGAGCGCTTGATTCAAATCCTTCTGATTGTTTCATTATTCGTCTCCTTGTTGACTTTGAAGTGCTGAACTATCTGCCTTCATGGGCCATCTGGTCGATGCACACCGTGACGGCCAGGATCAGTGCGTCGTTCTGGCCCGGGTCGATGGACACGCCGTAGGTGTCGCGTATCCGGAACCACTTTTTCGAGACCTCGGCGACCTTGTCGCGCCCTTCTCCGATGTGGTATTCGTGGTCCAGGATATTGCCCTGGACGTCCAGGTCCGGCCCATTGCCGATCTTGACCACCCAGCGGTCGCGCAGGGGTGTGATCAAGGCCTTCTTGACCGTGGCCAGCCGCTCGCCACCGGGACCTTCGATCTCCATGCTGTCTTTGACGCGCAGCATCCGCTCCTGGATCTTGCACAGCTCGTTGCCGTGGGCGTCCTCGAACTTGAGGGTGTTGCGGACGCGCAGCGCCTTGCCGTCGACCTTGAACACCTTCTGGCCCTGGTCATTCTCGATCCAGAAGTCATCACCGATGGACACCATCTTTTGCCGCATCTGGTAGCGGTTGCCGGCGCCGCGGCGGGTGCCCAGCTGGCGGTCTTCCTGTCGTTCCTCTCTTCGTTCGGCTCTTCTTCTTCGTCCCATTTTACACTCTCCTTACATGATGTCTTTGGGGCCCGTGGCTCCAAAGGTTTTTGACTCAAGCCCCGATTGGATTTGTCAACCATAGTATACGCCCTTTCAACAGGCAGCGACAGTGCTAAAAAGTTATAAAAAAGTTATAGCTATTCGGTTTTGGTGAATGTGGACCGCAGATCGCCAGGCTTCTGCGAGTTTCCGAAATCAGTTCCGCCAGCCCGGGGCTACTGAATCAGCAACAACCCAGAGGATGAGTCTCCTGGACCAAGACACAAAGAGACCCGCTTCATTCTGAAGCGAGTCCGCAGCCTTCAGTCCTATGTAGAGGGTGTTTCGATTGTTGTTCTCAGCTCGAGGAGAGAATGCCCAGGGAGATGGCTTTGGCGACTGCCTGCCGGCGCCCCCTCACGTTGAGCTTCTGGTTGATGTTGTAGGCATGTTGCTTCACAGTGCCCACGGAAATTACCAGTCGGGCGGCGATCTCTTTGTTGGTCAACCGCTGCGCCATGAGCTCCAGGATTTCGAGCTCGCGGTTGGTCAGGGGCTCGACCAAGGGGGACCAAGGACGGGCGGCGAAGGACGAAGCGGCATCTTGCGCCCAGTCGGGAAACGCAGCCAAGATCTCGGTGATAGATTCAGGCGCCACGCCCCGCTGGCGTAGCTCATCCAGCAAACCGGCCATCGTGGGCCCCAGTTCGACGAACGGGCGGATCCAGCCGCCGGGAAGGGCCAGGGTCACGGCCCGTTCCAGGGTAGCCAGGGCTCTGTCAGTTCGCTCTTGCTTCTGGTAGGTTACGGCTTGGAGCAGCAGAATATCGATCAACTGTCGGGTATTGTGCCTGGCAGCTTTTACTTGCTCATAGGTGTGGAGGGTTCCCTCAGCCTCCTGCAAGCTGGCGGCTGATCCCTCGGCGATGAGCACGCGGCACTTTGTGACAAGGGGAACCTCCAACCAGTAGAACATGACGCCGGCATCGGTTGGCAAGTCAGTCGTCTGCAGCCAGCGGACGGCTGAGACCAGGTCGCCCTGCAAAAGTGACAGACGGGCCTGGCAAGAATGGGCAATTGCCACAGAAGTAGGGCCGCTTGTTTGCTGGGCATATTCGAGCAACAGGTTCATGGTTGCACTAGCCTTGTCAGGCTGCTGCATCGCCTGGTAGGTGAGGGTCAGTCCAGCCAAGCTATCGATGGCGGCTCTTTCGTACAGGACATATCGAGCTTCCACCGCGTGGGCAAAGTGCTGGGCCGCCTGCCCGAGTTCATTCTGGAAGTAGGCAGCGAATGCCTGGAGATAGGAAGTCCAGGCTACAGTGTAGGCGTTCTGGCTCCTGATGGCGATATCGCGAATCTGCGGAGTCGCCCGAGCAACCTCTGTCAACTCACCGGACAACATGTGGATAAAAGCCAGTGCGCCCATCAGCTTGACCCGGCGGACAGGGGGTGGCGGTTGCTCGCGATAGAGGATGCTATTCAGTTTCCGGACAGCCTCCGTTCTCTCACCGGAATACTGGCTGGCCAGGCCCCACCAGAGCTCAGCTTCGCCTCTGGCTGCATGATGCGCCTCAGGAATCCGTTCCAGGGCGCGGCTGAGCAAGTCCAAACTCCGGCTGCTCTGACCCTGCCAGTACCTGTGGTGGCCCCAGAAAAAGTCAACCTCTCCCCATAATGGCTGCGAGGCCGCATCGTCGTCCAGCATCGTCTCCAGGGCCTCAAGCAGGGGGGGAATCGCCCGCAGCGCAAGATGGTAATAGGATACCCAGGTTTTGGCAAGCAGAAGCTGTGGTCGCTGCTGGATGATGGCCTCAGGCAATTTCGCCAACCACCTTTCCAGAACAGGCCACTGGTCTTCATTCAGTCGCAGGCGGCTGTTTCGCTCCACCAGTTGCGCCGCCCCGAGATCATCGCCGGCATCCAGGGCGTGGTTGAGGGCTTCGTCCACAAGATCGTTCTGAGCGTACCAGGCACTGGCTCGGGCGTGGATGGCGGCAATCTCGTCAGGCTCGCACCGGCGCTGCAAGTGGTTGCGTAGGAGCTGCTGGAACAGATGATGGTAGCGGTACCACTCATGCTTGTCATCCAGGGCGACCACGAACAGGTCGCTCGCCTCCAGCCAGTCCAGATAGGCCTGCCCGCTCAGTACGCACCCCCCTGCCTCCTCGGCTGTCCCTGCTTCACGGGAAGACGCCACTTGGGTGAAGCCCAAGCATACCGCTTCGCACAAGGGGGCACAAAAGCGCTCCAGGATGGAAGTCCCGAGCAGATAATCCTGGATGGCCGGTGGTTGGCCCGCCAAGACTTCAGCCACCAGATAGTTCGTGATGTAGGAGATACTGCTCTCCACGTGCGCTCGAGCCAGGTTCTCACTGCCCCGGTGGCGCGACGACAGGACGGCCAACCGAATACCGGTTGCCCAGCCTTCCACGCGCTCCACGAGGGCGCGCACGGTCCCTTCATCGGCTGATATCCCCAACTGCTGCAGGAATGTGGCCGTCTCCGCCTCTGTGAAGCGCAACTCCTGACTGCGGATCTCGGTCGCCTGGCCGCGGGCCCGCATAGTGGTGAGCGGCAACGGCGGGTCACTCCGCGAGGCTAGTACCAGGTGCAGCGCACGGGGTGGATAGCGGAACAGATCAGTGAGCAGATGGTGTACGTCCATGTTCTGGACGGAATGATAGTCGTCCAGAACCAGGATGAAGGGCTGCTCGATCTGGTCGAGCTCGTTGATCAGGCTGCGGGCCAGCACCTTCAGCGGCGGCAGGATGGCTGCCTGCAGCAGGGCCAACGTTTCCCCAACGGCGCCGGGGAACATCGTCTGGATCGCGGCCGAGAAGTAGCTCAGGAACAGCGCGAGGTCGTTG
>JASFHU010000541.1:0-4119 GCA_050123055.1 Anaerolineae bacterium | reverse complement strand
CACCAGGCAGCTCTGGCGCTCTGTCTGCCACCAGGGTCCGGTTGCCTGGCAGAGGATCAGGTTGAGGGCATAGGTATCCACATGGGCCAGGGTCACCGGGCTGAAGGGAACCGCGATCTGGCGACCGATGGCTGGCACACTCAGCTTTTCCACGCAGCCACCATCCTTCAGGGCAAAGAGTCGCCGATCGCCGTTGCGGCGGTTGACGATCAGACGCGGCTGGAAAAGAAGGACCAGCGAGTGGAGCAAGGAAGAGGAGCGGTGTCGCAGTCCCTTGGGGACGACGGCCAACTCTCCAGGGCGGAGAATGGCCGTGTTCCAATCACTCTCCAGGCTGATGGTCCCGGTGTGAACCAGGAAGAGCTCATCCTGATCCAGGTGGCGATGGTAGGGCATGGTGCCCTGGCAGAGGAAGACACTCAACGAGAGATCGTCGATCTGCACCAGGTCGATCATGGTAAAGGGTTCACTGAGCCGGGCGGCCTGCTCGGAGAAGCTGATCTTTTCAAGTGTACTTTGATCTTCCACCTTGCTCACCCCAGTCGCGCTGGCGTAATGTCTTGCTGGGCCTGGTACTTACCGCGGCGGTCGGCATAAGTTACGTCGCAAGGATCATCACTCTCAAAAAAGAGCACCTGGGCGATGCCTTCGCCGGCGTGGAGACGGACCGGGCGCGGCCCGACGTTGGCAATGCACAGCGTGGCGTACCCCTCCCAGCCTGGCTCGAAGGGAGTCACGTTCACCAGGACCCCACAGCGAGCGTAGCTGCTCTTGCCCGTGCACAGGGTCAGGACATTCGGTGGGATGACAAAGTATTCCACTGTCCGACCCAGAACAAAGGTCTGGGGGAGCAGGTCAAAGGTCTCGGCTTTGACGCTGACAAAGGTCCCTTCCCCAAGGGCCTTGGGGTCCAGCACGCCACCGTCGCCGGCCGGCCGTTTGAAATCGTCTGCCAGGCGGATGTCGTAGCCGTAGGATGAAAGTCCGTACGAGATGACCGGCCCGCGCACCTGTGCTGCTTCAAAGGGTTCGATCATGCCCTGTTGCTGAGCCATGCGCTGGATCCAGTGGTCGGGCCTTATACTCACTGGCACTCCCCTTTCCGTTCCGGTGTGACGATCCCGGCCCTGCTCGGGACAGAGACGCCCCAGCGGTGTGTATAGATGCCCCGGCGGGCTATCTAGACGCCCCAGCGGGGCGTCTCTACCGGGCATTCTCGTCTGTTGTGGTGTGCCACGAACATGTTGGCTACTCCGGGATCGACACTCGTGGATTGCATTATACTCGAAAAGCTCCGGGACGACAAACAGAGGGGGCGGGAGCATAGGGAGTTGGGCTCCCCAAGCCAGCTCCCCATCTCGAGGTTTTGGTCGCTTGCCTTTTCCGGCTGAGCATGTTAAAATCGGTGTGAGTTTATGGGGAGTGGAAAGATGATCGTTCGTCCGGCGACATTGGCAGATCTGAACGCATGTCTGGTGATGGATCACACGGGTGTGACCGACCACGTATGGCAGATGAAGGTCGAGGAAGAGGAAGCGCAAGTCAGCGTGACCTTTCACACAGTAAGGCTGCCTCGCCGCATGGGAGCCGCGTATCCATACAGCCTGGATCAATTGGTGGAAGACTGGCAGCGGGGTGAGGGCTTTGTGGTGGCTGAGGTGGACAATGAAGTGCGGGGCTACGTGGACCTGCTGGCACGGCCCTGGCAGCGGCTGGGATGGGTGGCCAACATGGCCGTGGAGCGTGGCTACCGCCGGCAAGGGATCGGAACCGCGCTGATGCGCCACGCCCGGCAGTGGGCTCGCGAACAGGGTTTGCAGATGCTCCTGGCCGAGGCGACGACCAAGAACTATCCGGCACTCTGCTTCTACCAGAAGTTGGGATTCCAGTTCTGCGGTTTCAACGACCACTATTACACGAATCAGGACATCGCGCTGTTTTTCGTACAATCACTCCGTTGATGGGCCTATGAGGCTCCAGGAGGGGCTTGTCTTCAGGCCTGCCTCTCCACTGACCTTTGGGGTGGGATTGGCTTTGCAGCGACGCGGGGTTGGCGAGTAATGGCAGACTTGGCAGGTTTGCTGACTGGCGGATTGAAGCTGGTTAACCAGGTTCTTTCGGCGACGGTCGTTCTCACGTCGTTCTCCCTGCTTATCTATCTCATCACGCACAACCTTCGCAGCCGGGTGGCTCGCGCCTTTGGCGCCCTTCTGGCCTTTGTGATGATCGTCTATGCCGGCGACGTCGTGCTCTATGCGGTCCAGACCCAGGAGGCGGCGACGCGCTGGCTAAAGTTCCAATGGATCGGCATCGCATTTGTGCCAGCTGCCTACCTTCAGTTTTCCACTGCGGTACTCCATTCGACCAACGTGCGGTCGCGCTGGCTCTCGGTGGTCGTGCTGCTCAGCTATGGCGCCAGTACCATCTTTTTGGGGATGGTCATCTTTGGCGAGCTGCTGGTGTACGACGGGGTGTACCTGCCAGGGGCGGCCCACCTGACGGCTGGGCCGTTGTTCTGGGTCTTTGCGGTATACTATTTCGTCACGGTTGCCTGGGGAGCTTTGAATATTCGTCACGCCCGTCAACGCTGCCTGACAAGGGCCTCGCGCCGGCGGATGACCTACCTGGGCCTGGCCTTTGTCGCGCCAGCGATCGGCGTTTTCCCCTACCTGGTGCTGCCCAACATCCCGTCGGCCGCGCTGCCGAATCTCCTCCAGTTGTTGCTGCTGCTGGGAAATGTTGGCGTGCTGCTGATGATGGTCCTCATGGCGTACAGCGTGGCCTACTTTGGCACGCTGACCCCCGATCGGGTCGTGAAGCACGACCTGATACACTACCTGCTACGAGGTCCCCTGGTTGGCGCCGTGGTGATATTCACCATGCTGGCCGTGCCCAAGGTCCAGCGGATCATGGGATTGCCCCGCGATACGGTGCTCATCTTTGCCGTGGTGGGCGTCATGGTCTTTATGCAATTGGCCATCAACCGGGCCAGACCCTTTGTCGACCGTATCATCTACCGCCAGGACCAGGAAGAGATAGCCTGGATCCAGACGCTGGACCGCCGGCTGCTGACGACAGCCGACCTGGGCGCGTTTCTGGAGAATACGTTGGCTGCGCTGTGCGATCTGTTGCAGGTGCGGACAGGGTTTGTAGCAGTGCTGGCCGGAGGGCATCATCGTCTGGAGTCGTTTTGTGGCAGTAGAAGCTCCAGCCAGGCATTCTTGGAAAGCCACGACCTGACGGCCCTGGCAATGTCGATCGACGAACAGGAGGAGGACTGTCACTTTCGGCCTGGCAACGGATTCTGGCTGGTGCCACTGCGCAGCCAGACTGGTGATACTCTTCTTGGGGTGTTGGGAGTGGAGGCCAGGATGCCAGAGCCCGATCTGGAACCAGACGAGAAGGAGATCGCCACCCTGCTCATAGGCCGGGCACAGGAAGCATTGGAGGATCGCTATCTCCAGCAGAGTGTATTCGGCACGCTGCGCCGCATCCTGCCCGACATCGAGCGGATACACAGATTACAGGATGCGACACGGTATGCAGGCTCGCCCCCCATGGAGGCTATCGAATCGAGCCCGATCTATGCACCGCAATTCCAACAGTGGGTCAGAGATGCTCTAAGTCACTATTGGGGAGGCCCCAAGTTGACAGCGAGCCCGCTGATGGGCATGCGCATCGTGGGCGAGACGACGCGCGAACAGGGTGGAAATCGGACACAGGCGCTGCGCACGGTTTTGACTGAGGCCATCGAACGCCTGCGCCCCACGGGCGAGCGCAAGATGACGGCGACGGAGTGGATCTTGTACAATATCCTGGAGCTCAAGTTTATCCGCGGGCTGCGCGCGCGGGATGTGGCCGGACGGCTGGCTATGAGCGAATCGGACCTCTACCGAAAACAGCGGGTGGCCATCGCAGAGGTCGCCAAGGCCCTGACCGACTTGGAGCAGAATGGGACGGGGAACTCTGGGGGAGATGGTCACGATGCAGCGGTGTCAGTGGCAGGTGAAAGCCACCTTGACAACCAATTTTAACTATCTTATAATGACTCCACTGCAAAAAGGTCAGTGGCGTAGTGTATGTTGTGTGTGCGCGAAGCGCACACACAACATACACTAC
>JASFHU010000540.1:0-4119 GCA_050123055.1 Anaerolineae bacterium | reverse complement strand
GTTCACTTTCAGCGGGCCTGGCATGCCAGGCCCGCTCTCCATTCCAAATCAAAGTTGCTGCTTCATGCTGGGCAGTCCCGCCCAGCACGAGGGCGTTTGTTCCTAGACCTCGCGGAACTCGCCATCCACAAACTCTTCGCCCTCAGGAGTGCCGGTCGCGGTGCCGCCATCGTACGGTGCCTGGTCCGGACCATAGCTTCCGCCATTCCCACCCTGCTCGGTTGCAGCCTGCTGGGCATACATCTGTTGCCCAATGGCATAGCTAGCCTGCTGAAGCTGCTCGGTCAACTGCCGGATGCGATCCGCGTCGTCGCCGTCCTTGACCTGCCTCAGGTCTTCGATCGTCTGCTCGATGGTCGTCCGGTCAGCCTCAGGGACCTGGCCATCCAGCTCACTCAGCACCTTTTCGGTCTGGTAGATCATCTGGTCTGCTGTGTTGCGGGCCTCGATCAGCTCCCTGCGCTTCCGATCCTCAGCCTCGTGGCGCTTGGCCTCTTGTACCTTGCGCTCCACCTCGTCCTTGTTCAGGTTGGTGCTGGCGGTGATCACGATCTTTTGCTGCTGGCCCGTGGCCTTGTCCTGTGCCGTCACGTTCAAGATGCCGTTGGCGTCGATGTCAAAAGTGACCTCTACCTGGGGCACGCCACGCGGTGCGGGCGGGATCCCCTCCAGGTTGAACTGGCCCAATGTCATATTGTCGGCGGCCATCGAACGCTCGCCCTGGAGGACGTGGATGGTCACCGCCGTCTGTCCGTCCTGCGCCGTACTAAAGATCTCACTCTTGCGCACCGGAATGGTGGTGTTCCGCTCGATGAGCGGTGTCATCACCGCGCCCAGCGTCTCCACGCCAAGGGTCAGCGGGGTCACGTCCAGCAGCAGCACGTCCTTGACCTCGCCGGCCAACACGCCAGCCTGGATGGCTGCGCCCACTGCTACCACCTCGTCAGGGTTGACGCCCTTGTGAGGCTCTTTGCCACCGCTCAACTTGCGCACCAACGCCTGGATCATGGGCATTCGGGTGGCACCGCCGACCAGTACAACCTCGTCGATCTCGCTGGCGCCGAGCTTGGCGTCTTTGAGCGCCTGCTCGAAGGGCACCCGGCATCGCTCCACCAAGTCGTCGGTGATCTGTTCCAGTTTGGCCCGGCTGAGCTTGACCTGGAAGTGCTTTGGGCCGCTGGCATCGGCGGTGATAAAGGGCAAGTTGATCTCGGTCTCCAAAACCGTCGAGAGCTCGATCTTGGCCTTCTCTGCGGCTTCCTTCAGCCGCTGCAATGCCTGGCGATCCTGGCGCAGGTCGATGCCCTGCTCCTTCTTGAACTCGTCGGCCGCCCAGTCCACAATACGCTGGTCCCAGTCGTCGCCACCCAGGAAGGTGTCGCCACTGGTCGCCTTGACCTCCACTACGCCCTCGCCGACCTCCAGGATCGACACATCAAAGGTGCCGCCACCCAGGTCAAAGACCAGGATCGTCTCGGCGTCCTGTTTGTCCAGGCCGTAAGCCAGCGAGGCAGCCGTGGGCTCGTTGACGATGCGCAGGACCTCCAGGCCGGCGATCTGGCCGGCATCCTTGGTGGCCTGGCGCTGCGAGTCGTTAAAGTAGGCCGGCACAGTGATCACCGCCTGGGTCACAGGCTCGCCCAGGTAGGCTTCGGCGTCCTCCTTGAGCTTGCGCAGGATCATCGCCGAGATCTCTTGCGGCGTGTACTCCTTACCGGTCTGTGGAATGCGTACCCGAGCATCCCCCGACTTACCCTGGATGATCTTGTAGGGCAGGATCTCCCGGGCCTTGGCTACCTCTGCGTCGTCATAGCGGCGGCCCATCAACCGCTTGACCGAAAAGACGGTGTTGTCTGCGTTCACCACGGCCTGCCGCCGTGCCGTTTGACCCACCAGCCGCTCATTGTTCTTGCTAAAGGCAACCACAGACGGGCAGAGCCGCCCGCCTTCCGCCGTAGGGATCACGGTCGGTTCGCCGCCTTCCATGACAGCTACCCCGCTGTTTGTCGTTCCCAAATCAATGCCAATAATCTTTCCCATCGTTTTCCTTCCCTCCAAAGGATTGCTCTATTCGCTGCCCTCTCCCTCCTGGTGTAGAGGCTGGGCAAGGATCTTGATTCTTGAGTTGTCCTACACCGCGCTTTCCCTCTTTTGATAGGGACAGAAGCCACACTGCTTAACTCCAGAAACAAGATACACACCTACTGTTAGAACGGGATTAGACCAACGTTAGCGTTTTGTTAGACTTTCAGAGGGTCCGCCATTTGTCGCATCCCCGACTTGACGGTATAATGAATGGGTTCACGACATAGGTGCCATTAGGCTTGGCGGGCAAGTTCAGGGCCGGGAGCACTCGCAGACTGACCCGACAAGCCCCCATTTTCTGCTTTGTGAGACCCGCCAAATTGTTGTACATTGGAAGGAGGACACATGATCAAGCGAAGGTTTGGCCGCACCGGCCACATGAGCACGATTGTGATCTTGGGCGCTTTTGCCGTAGGCCCCATCAGCCAGGAGGAAGCCGACGCCACGATGGAGCTTGTGCTACAGCATGGTGTGAACCACATCGATGTGGCTCCCACCTACTCTGACGCCGAGATACGGCTGGGTCCCTGGTTGGAAAAGTACCGCGACCAGTTCTTTCTCGGCTGCAAGACCGAACTTCGCGGCCGGGAGGAGGCGAGCCAACAACTGCGGCAGTCACTGGAGCGTCTGCGGGTGGATAGCTTTGATCTCTTTCAACTGCATGCCGTGACGACGATGGAGGAGCTGGAGCGCTGCTTTTCGCCGGGCGGATCGATGGAGGCCATTGTCGAGGCCCGTGACCAGGGGCTGACCCGCTACGTCGGCATCACGTCCCATGGGTTGCAGGCCCCGGCGGTGCAGATGGAGGCGCTGCGGCGCTTTGACTTTGACAGCTTGCTTTTCACCCTCAACTTCCAGATGTGGGCCAACGGGGCCTACCGGCGGGATGCGACGGAACTGCTCAAAATCGCTGCCGAGCGGGATGTAGGGACCATGGTCATCAAGACCTGGGCCCGGGGTCCCTGGGGCGAGAAGGAGCATCGCTATCATTGCTGGTACGAACCCTTTGACGACGCCGAAATGATCGAGCAAGCCTTGCGCTTCACCCTGTCTCAGCCGGTGACCGGGGCCATCAGCGCTGGCGATGCGCGCCTGCTACCCATGATCCTCCAGGCGGCGGAGCGCTTCCAGCCGATGGATGAGGCCGAGCAGGCAGCATTGCTGGCTACTGCCGCCGAGTACGAACCTCTGTTTACCTGACCACTGGAGGTCCTAAATGCCACATCTCTTCTCACCCTTGACGCTGCGCGGGCTGACCTTGCGCAACCGCATTGTCATGTCACCCATGTGCATGTACTCTGCTGCCATCGATGGCCGGGCCACCGACTGGCACCTGGCTCACTATGCCGCCCGGGCCATCGGCGGGTCCGGCCTGTTGATCACCGAAGCCACCGCCGTCGAACCACGGGGCCGCATCAGTCAGAACGACCTGGGTCTATGGAGCGATGACCAGGTAGAACCGTTGGCCCGCGTCGTGCGCCAGTCCCAAGCGGAGGGCGCAGCCGTCGGTGTCCAACTGGCCCACGCCGGACGCAAGGCCTGGAGCAGCGACAAGGGCCATGGCCCGGAGCTTCCCGTCGCACCCAGCGCTCTGGCCTTTGCCGAGGACTGGCATGTCCCGCATGCGCTCTCCCTGGCCGAAATCGACCAGATCATCCTCGCCTGGCAGTCCGCCGCAGCGCGGGCCGGCGAGGCCGGCTTTGACGTGGTAGAGATCCACGCCGCTCATGGGTATCTCAACCACCAGTTTCTGTCGCCCCTGTCCAACACGCGCGGCGACGAGTATGGCGGCTCCTTGGACAACCGGATGCGTTTTCTACTGCGCGTGGTCGAGGCGGTGCGCCAGGTGTGGCCCCAGGACAAGCCCCTCCTGGTCCGTGTTTCGGCCACCGACTGGGCAGATGGTGGGCTGACGCCCGACGAGATCGTCGTCGTGGCCCGCGAGCTCGTGGCGCGAGACGTGGATGTGGTCGACTGCTCGTCGGGAGGCTCGGTCCCTGCTGTGCCCCCCGTCATCGGTCCTGGCTACCAGGT
>JASFHU010000539.1:0-4121 GCA_050123055.1 Anaerolineae bacterium | reverse complement strand
GGGGGCGTTGGTGGTGGGGCTGTGTGTGGTCTCGGCGAGGACCACGCTGGCGGCCATGACGCAGGCCTTGGTGCCCGACTCGCAGCGCGGCCGTGTAGAGAGCGCCATGGTCACGGTCATTGGCATGGGGACCATGGGAGCTTTGGTTATGGCCGGCGTCCTGGGGGATGTGGTTGGCCCAAAAAGCGTCTTCATGTTGACCGGGGTGGTGGTGCTGTTGGCCGGGATCGTTTCGATCTTTTCCCTGCGGGGGGCGGAGGCCCGGCTGCTCGAGTCGGCCACCACCCAAGCCGCACCTCCGCTGGAGTAGCTTTTGCGCTTTATTCCCCCGAGTGTTGCACAAACTGTTCGTAGGAGGGGGCAGATGTTGCGATCCAAGATCGTCTGCACGCTAGGACCCGCTTCGGATGAAACGGCTACCATCGCCAGCTTTGTCGACGCAGGGATGGCCGTTGCCCGTATCAATTTCTCCCATGGCACCCATGAGGACCAGGCTCGCCGCATAGAGATCGTGCGGCGGGTTGCCAAGGAAAAAGGGTGTCCCGTCGCCGTGTTGGCCGATCTGCAAGGTCCCAAGCTGCGCGTTGGCCTGTTGCCTGCAGAGGGCATGCCGTTGGTCGAAGGGGAAACGATACTCCTGAGCGATCAGGAATCGGCCACAGACCAACCGATGATCCCGTTGCCTCACCCCCAAGTACTCCGTGATGTACGCCCGGGGGATCGCGCCTTGTTGGATGACGGGTTGCTCGAGTTGCAGGTGCTGGATAGCGACGGCCAGCAGGTTCGTGCCCGGGTCGTGACCGGCGGGGTACTGACCTCGCGCAAGGGCCTCAGTTTGCCCCACACCAGCTTAAAGATGCCCTCGGTGACAGAGAAGGACAAAGCCGACGCCGCCTTTGCCCTCGAACAGAAGGTGGACTATTTTGCTCTGTCCTTTGTCCGCTGTGACGACGATGTGCGGGAACTGCGGACCTGGCTTCAGGAGCGAGGGTCCGATACACCGATCATCGCCAAGATCGAAAAGCCAGAGGCGCTGGATTGCATTGAGGAGATCCTCGACGCCTCTGACGGGTTGATGGTGGCCCGGGGCGATCTGGGCATTGAGGCGCCAGCCGAGGAGGTGCCCATCGCCCAGAAACGGATTATCCGTGCCTGCAACCGGGCCTGCAAGCCGGTCATTACGGCGACTCAGATGCTCGACTCGATGATGCGCAATCCGCGTCCCACCCGGGCCGAGGCATCGGATGTGGCCAATGCTATCCTCGACGGTTCGGATGCCATCATGCTCTCCGGCGAGACGGCGGTGGGCAGATATCCCATCGAGTCGGTGCGTACCATGGCCCGCATCGCCGAGGTGACCGAACGGAGTATGCCGTATGCCGATTGGCTGGTGTATGGACTACAAGAAGGCACACGGAGTGTGACCGGTGCTATGGGACAGGTAGCATGCGAGATCGCGGCAGAGCTTGATGCCAAGGCGATCATCACCTCGACGGTGAGTGGGGGTACGGCCCGGCGGGTGGCCAGTCACCGGCCCATCACACCCATCATCGCGCCGACTCCAAGTCGAGCCACCTACCGGCAGATGGCGCTGGTCTGGGGGGTCGAGCCTCTGCTGGTGGATGAGTTTGCCGATACCGAGGCTATGATCGTGACGGTGATGGAGGCCGCAAGGGCGCGTGGCCTGGTACAGGATGGAGACCTGATGATCATCACGGCCGGCGTGCCACTGGGGGGGGCTGGTCTGACCAACCTTCTGAAGGTCCACCGGGTGGGCGAGGAGAAGGGCTGGAAATGAACGCCAGGGACAGGCCCAAGCCCGTGGGCCGTACAAAAACACTCTGGGTCCGGGAGCCCTATCTGACGCAGATATTGGCCGGGCGCAAGACGATCGAGGTGCGGGTGGGCTATGACAACATCCTGCGTTTGCAGCCCGGTGACCGGCTCAAGCTGAATGATCGCCATCTGGTCACTGTGCGCCGGGTTGGCCGCTACGCCACCTTTGAGGAACTGCTGGCCCACGAGGACCCAGCGGCCATCGCCCCCGATCTACCACCGGACGAGTTGCTCGGAGCGCTGCAGGCGATCTATCCCCCCGAGAAGGAGGCACTGGGCGCGGTGGCCCTGGAGATCGCCCGGCGTCGCTACGATGCGGTCCTATTCGACATGGGCTACACCCTGATCGGTTTTGAGCCACCCCAGGAGATCATTGTCCAGGAAGTGTTGCGGGAGCTCGGCGCCGAGCGGTCGGTGGATGAGATTATGAAGGCGGTGCGTGTAGTGTGGGGCGAGTACTATCGCGATGCCGCGACGACCACTTTTCCCGCCACACCCGAGCATGACCGCGAGGCTCAGACAAACCTGGAGCAGGGTCTATTGGCCCAGCTTGGCCTGGCCCGTGACCATGGGACTTGGCAGACCTTCACAGAAGCGGTCGAGACGTGGTACAGTCGCCCGGGCGTCATGCGCCCCTACCCGGAGGTGGTCGAGGTGCTGACCGCCCTGCGAGAAGATGACTACCGATTGGGCATCGTCTCCAACTGGAGCTGGAACCTGAGAGAGCGGGTGTCCCAGGTGGAGCTGGACGATCACTTTGAAACCATCTGGGCTTCGGCCTATGCTGGCTGCAACAAGCCGCACCCTGGCATCTTTGAGCAGGCGCTGGTGCAGATGGGCGTGTCTGCGGATCGTGCCCTGTATATAGGCGATAGCTACGAGCATGATGTGGTGGGGGCGCGGAACGCGGGCATCGAGGCCGCCTTGCTGGACAGGGAAGGCGCAGTTGGTGAGGTTGACTGCCCGGTCATTCGCGATCTGTGGGGTGTGTTTGACCTGCTTGGATAGAGATGCTGGCGTGAGGCCTGAACGCTGGACGCAGGAAGCTGAGAGATGAAGCGAGCGATTCAGACCGATAGGGCTCCAGAACCGCTAGGACAGTACGCCCAGGCTGTTGGCGCGGGGGGGCTGGTATTCACGGCCATGCAACTGCCCCTGGACCCCGCCAGTGGCAAGGTGATCTCGGGGGATGCCGCCCTGCGGGCGCACCAGGCACTGTCCAACGTCCAGGTGGTTTTGGAGGCGGCCGGCTGCCGGTTGGCTGATGTAGTGCAGGTAACGGTCTATATGACCGATCTGCAAGAGATGGATGAAGTCAATGCCGTCTACGAAACCTACTTTGGGCGCAAGCCGCCGGCACGATCGGTGGTGCAGGTAGCAGCGTTGCCCCAGGGTGCCAGGGTGGCCGTTGCAGCCGTTGCGCTGGCGCCGGATTGAGCGCTGCTATCGTCGGACTATCGACTCTCTCGGCGCGCTTGTCTGTACTCTGGGACCAAGCCCTCGCCAGTTTGCCCGTTGCCCTCACACTTGCTCGCCACTGTCTGGTAGTAGTTTCCAGTAGATCACACCGCGCTTCTCTTCTCCCGCGATCCTGCCCTCCATTTCGAGCAGATCGAGATGGCCGATCAGCTCAGAGACGGCCAGGAACGTGTCCAGCGGGGAACGGTCGGGAAAGAGGGCGTAGGTCACATCCCAGGTGGTCCGGGCGCCGTTGTGCAAGGTATCGAGCACCCGCGCCACCCGGCGTTTATGGAAGGCCAGCCGCTGGCGAACCAGCCCCGAGACGTCGCGGATGACGGGGCCGTGGCTGGGCAGCGCCTGGGCGACATCCGAGCTGGCGATGCGCTGCAGCGATTCCCGGTAGAGGGCCAGGCTGCGCAGTCGCTCGCTCTGGCCAGGAGGCGGGGGCTCGACCAGGGGGTTGGACGAGATGTCGGCCAGAAGGTGGTCGCTGGAGAGCAAGGTCCGGCTGACAGGTTCGTATAGGCAGATGAGGCCGGCAGCGTGGCCGGGGGTGTGGAAGACCTGCCAGGTGCGGCCGGCAAGCCGGAGGGTGTCGCCCTCGGCGAGGGTGTCGTCGACGGCGACGGGGCGGGCGAAGCGATTCACACCCCGCGTGGCCTGGCCGACTGCCCGCAAGATGTCGCTGGGAACAGCCGCCTGGCGCAACAAAGCGGCGTAGAACTGGACACGACGCTCACGGTCGGCAAGATAGTCGCCCAGAGCGGAGAGGTTCCAGGAATGGGTTAGCACCTGGGCCCCTGAGGCGGCCACCAGGTTGGCGG
>JASFHU010000538.1:0-4124 GCA_050123055.1 Anaerolineae bacterium | reverse complement strand
AAAATTGTCCTGCACGACATAAACTCTACCAGGTCTCTGTCGCGCAGAAGCCTGGCCGAGCGATTGATGTTTGCGTGCTGGTTCAGCAGGGCGTTGGAGGCGACGGCATAGATCAGTTTGATGTTGGTTTCCAGCCGCTCGGCCCCGATCAGACCCTCCTTCGCTCCCATCTCTGTATCTCGTATTACTGCCTCACTCCACAGAAAAACCGGAATGGTGGCCTTGATCGGGTTTTCGCCCACCGGGAACACGTTCCACAGCGGCCCGTTCTGGGGATGCAGACCCAGTCCGCTGGCCCAACCTCCGGGCACGCCCACGTTTCCCGTAATCGCGGCCAAGACACAGCCGGCTCGTACCACCTGCTCGCCATAGGCCCGCCGCTGCATTCCGTAACCCTGGTAAAGGATGCTCGGTTTGACCGTGGCATACTCGCGCGCAATGCGTACAATGGTCTGACGCGGCACAGTGGTGATCGCTTCAGCCCATTCGGGCGTCTTGGGAATGCCATCGCGCGTGCCCAGGATATAATCCCTGTAGCTCTCCGCGCCCTCCGCGCCCTCGGGCATCTGGCTCCGGTCAAAGCCAACGCAGTGAGTGCCGACAAAGTCAGCGTCGTACAGGCTTTCGACGATCATCACATAGGCCATGGCGCTCATCATGGCCGTATCGGTGCCGGGGCGGATGGGCACCCACTCATCGGCCAGGCTGGCCGCGCTCAAAGTGTGGCGTGGGTCGATACAGACGACGCGGGCGCCACGCGCTCGCGCCAGCTTCACAAAGTAGTCGCTGTTGGTTCCGTCCCGCATCTCGGCCGGATTCCAGCTCCACATCAAGATGTACCTGGCATTCAGCCAATCGAGGCGCTGGTTGCCCGTGTGTAGGGTGCCGTACACCGTCGGGGTGGCGGTATTGATGGCTGCCCAGCTATAGCTGTTGTAGATGCCCAGGCAGCCGCCGAACAGGTTCATCAGCCGGCGGGCCGTCTGCGAGCCGTTGAGCTGATTGTAGCTGCCGGTGCCATAGGGCACGAACAGGGCACCGTTGCCGTAGGTATCTTTTACGCGTTGCATCTCGCCGGCGACTGTGTCCAGGGCTTCGTCCCAGGAGATGCGCTCGAACTGCCCCTCGCCGCGTTTCCCCACCCGCTTCATCGGGTAGTGGATGCGGTCGCGATGGTACTGGCGTCGCAAATAGGCCCGCCCGCGAACGCAGGCGCGCAACTGCGGCGACGGCAGCGCATCGGGGCGATCATCCGTGTCGAGCCGGGTGATGACGCGCCGCCCGCTGGCATCTTGCTGGATGTGAGCCACCAAAAGGCAGCGCCCGCCGCAGTTGTGGGCTGGGCAGCCCACCCGGACAAGACTTTCCGGGGAACGGCCTTGTATACTCGATCCGGTCTTCTTCCTGCGGAACCAACGCCTGCGGTTCATCTGTCTGTCTCTCTACATGATGGTCAACGACACGAAATCAAAAGAGGGAGACAGAGCCTTCCGCCTCCCCCTACATTGTAACCCACTGCTTGCTACAGTGAAAACTCCGACGATGCAGCATTGTCCTCGCCGCCAATGGTTCGCTTCATCGTCCGGTCCATCAGGTCAAAGATGCGGTTCTCTTTGAAGCCGCTCACCCAGGCGACCAGATACATGACCCCCGGCGCCAGACTCGGCATGGCCACCTGCCCCGTTTCCTCCACCGTGACTGGAAAGATCCCCAGCGTGCGAGTCACCAGACTGAAGGCCATATACACCGTCGCCCCGATGATCAGACCCAGGAACGGTTTCCCGATGTAGGATAGGCCAAAGTGGGTATCAAAGTCCCGCTGGCCGACGTGTTTGAAGAGACTATACAGTACCGCTACCACCCCGCCGATCCCACCCCAGATGATCGTCGAGAGGAATACCTCCATGTCTACCAATGCGTTGCTCGAACCGGGTGAGATGATGGCCTCCTGGAACCAACTTTCGTTGAGCAAAATCAGGAGCGCCAACAGGCCCGAAAACCAGAGCAATCCCCAGATCAGGATCGGCCACTGGTACTTTCTGGCCGCAGCGTCGCTGTCCACCGCGCGCTTTAGCCGGGTGCGTACCCATTCGACGTAATACTCCGCCTGAGCCATCTTGGCCACATCGCGGCGCGTAACAATGTCCCGTGCCTTGAGCAATCTGTTAGTACAGTCGGTGGCAATCGTCTCGTTGCCGGCTACGGTGCTTCGCACCTCAGCATACGCGTCGTCGATGGCGCTCTCTAATTCCTGGATCCGCTGTTCGCCCAACCAGTCCAGGATCTGGGCCTGTTCCTCCTCAGTCAGTTTCCGATCCGGCAACTCGATCGGCAGGACCGGCACCTCGGGCTCCTGGATGTCGTGGGGCGCGATCTCTTCCTCTATCCCTTCCAGGTATAGCTCCTCCGGCCTGGAGGGCACCACGCCAGCGACGACATCATCGACCTCTGGCGGCGGTGGCTCAAAGATCATGGCCTCCCAGGAGGTCTCACTCCCCGGCTCTTCCACCGTAGGCGCGAGGATTTCAGCCTCCGAATCGATCGCTGCCTCGACCGCAAAAGCCTCTTCCGCATAGGCCATATCTACCTCAAGCACCGGTGAACCCACTTCTGCCACCGGCAGATCGACCTCTTCGAGTCCCGGACCGGGGGCGCCTGCCCGTGCTTCCTCTTCGAGTGCACGCTCCAGCTCCGGATCGCCGAGTAAAAAGTCCAGTTCCTCAGGTCGGTCAGCGGCGGCCTCCTCCTCCGGGCCTGGATCCTGATTGGCGGCAGCTCGCTCGCCAGCCGTTTCGACTTCAGGATCAGCGTCTGTGGGATTGGGCTCAGAAGCTAGAGGTTCGACCTCCACGGCTTTGGGCTTGCCAAAGAGGATCTCGTCACCCCGCCCCCGAAGGGTTGCTCGTTGCTTTGCCATCGCTCATCACCTCCGCCGGAGTCACGCCTACCAGGCTGTGGGAAAGCATAACCTGCACACCGTATTATCAGTACACCGCAATCTGCTCCTGCCGGATCTGGCGATCCGGCAGAACTGCGGTGGATCTAACGATCCACCCCGAGCCATTGCAGTCTACTGATTATACCACAAATAGCACAAATTGCAACGTATCATACGAGTTTTGTATCTTCTCAATATGTTAGGGGGCCGGTTTCCTGCCTCCCCACAGATTTGCAGGCAGGGGAAAAAGGGGGTATAATTGCCTGCTGTGAAACTGACAAATGAGGGATTGGAATGCCGAAACGAACATGGCAGCCCAAAAAGCGCAAACGCTCTCGCGTGCACGGCTTTCGGGCGCGGATGAAAACCAAGGGGGGACGGCGAGTCCTCAAGGCCAGGCGGCAGAAGGGTCGCCATAAGCTGACTGTGTAGGTTAGATCGACGTCTGGCCTGTGGCGTGCAGCCACGGCCTGGCGATGATATGCACAGCAAGTACCGTCTTCGATCGAATGCCGACTTTCAACGCCTCCGGCGCGAGGGCCGAACACGGGTCCATCCCCTTCTGGTGCTTTCGGTTCAGCGCAACGATCTGGAACATAGCCGCTTCGGCTTCTCTGTCGGGCGGCGGGTCGGGAAGGCCGTAACACGGAATCGGGTAAAGCGCCGGATGAGAGAGTCGGTACGGCAAAGGTTGCAGAAGCACGAGATAGCTGCAGGGTGGGATGTTGTTCTTATTGCCCGGCGCCCGATACAAGATGCTTCCTTTCACCAGGTCGATGAGGCTATCGGCCTGGTGTTGCGTCGGGCGGGTCTCTTGAGGGAGACAGAATGAAGTATCTATTGATGGGCTTGATCCGCTTATACCAATGGACCTTCTCCAGGGCGATGCCGCCCTCCTGCCGCTTCACGCCTTCGTGCTCCCACTATGGCTACGAGGCCGTCGAAAAGTATGGAGCGCTCAAGGGGGGCTGGATGGCGATCAGGAGGATCGGGCGCTGTCATCCCCTGAATCCCGGCGGCTACGACCCTGTGCCCTAAAGATATGCGGAGGGGAAGGTGGGCCGCTTGTGGCTGCCCTCCCCGACGCCTGAGAAAATGGCATCAGTGCCTGTGAAGATGGCATCTATGCCGATGCAACTGGCATTTTTGTTCAAGGAGGCCTTGATTTGACGCAGCGCAGTCGTTT
>JASFHU010000537.1:0-4132 GCA_050123055.1 Anaerolineae bacterium | reverse complement strand
ACGGTGGCTCAGGCCGTCGAGAAGATGAAACAGTGGAACGTCTCCAGCCTGCTGGTCAGACGCGAAAGCGACATGGATACCTGGGGGTTCATGACTGAGACCGATCTGATCGAAAAGGTTGTGGCCCACGGTTTGGATCCAGAGGAGGTTCACGTACACCAGATCATGAGCAAGCCGGTCATCACGGTATCTCCCAAGAGTAGCCTACAGGAATGCGCCTCCCTGCTCTCCCGAGCTGACATCCGGCGCGTACTGGTGTATGATGGCAAAGAGATGGTCGGTATTGTGAGCAGTAGTGATATTTTCAAAGCGCTGTGAAACCACCAGGGCAGCAGTCCCTGGGTAACTAACACAAGGAGGGTAGAACGATGAAGGTCAAGCTTGGAATCAATGGTTTTGGACGGATTGGAAGACAGATTTTTCGGATCGTCTCGGAGAGCCATCCGGACGAGGTAGAAGTGGTCGCGGTCAATGACATCACCGATCCCAAGACCCTGGCCACGCTGCTCAAGTACGACTCGAACTATGGCCGGTTCCCGGCCGAGATTGCGGTCAGTGACGGCGCCTTTGTGGTGGACGGCAAAGAGGTCAAGGCCTTTGCTGAGCGCGACCCCAGCAAGTTACCCTGGGGAGACTTGGGCGTTGACGTGGTGGTTGAGGCCACCGGCGTGTTCCGCGACGGCAAAAAGGCTGCCATGCACCGCGAGGCGGGTGCCAAAAAGGTCATCATCTCTGCACCCGGAAAGCCGGCCGACAGCGTCGACCTGACCGTCGTGCTGGGCGTCAATCAAAACGATTACGATCCCAACAAGCACCACGTCATCTCCAACGCTTCCTGCACCACCAACTGCCTGGCCCCAGTGGCCAAGGTGCTCCACGATAACTTTGGCATCCGCAGAGGACTCATGACCACCATCCACGCCTACACCAACGACCAGCGCATCCTGGACCTGCCCCACAGCGACCTCCGGCGCGCCAGGGCAGCGGCCCTGAACATCATTCCCACTACAACCGGCGCCGCCAGGGCGGTGGCCCTGGTCATCCCAGAACTAGAGGGCAAGTTCGATGGCTTTGCCCTGCGCGTGCCCACGCCGACGGTCTCTATCGTGGACTTTGTCGGCGAGTTGGAACAGGATGTGACCAAGGAGCAGGTCAACGCTGCCTTGAAGGCCGCTGCAGAGGGCGAGATGAAGGGTGTTTTGGGCTACAGCGAAGAACCCCTGGTCTCCATGGATCTCAAGGGCGACGAACGCTCCTCCATCGTGGATGCGCCGTTGACCAACATCCAGGGCGGCAACATGGTCAAGATCGTCACCTGGTACGACAATGAGTGGGGTTACTCCTGCCGCGTGGTCGATCTGGCCAAGTACCTGATGAATCCCAGCTAGGCCTGCACTCTTTCCGATGAGGGCCTCGGTGCCGAGTTCCCCGCCGGGACAGCACGGATTCTAGCCCAAAGTGAGGGGTCTGGAGGAGCCAACGGCTCCCTCAGACCCTTCAGACCTATCTGGAGGAGACCCATGAACAAGAAGACCATCCGTGACCTGGACGCGAAGGACAAGTGCGTCCTGGTCCGTGTTGACTTTAATGTGCCGCTGGCTGACGCAGAAGGCGCTGGTGAGCGTGGTCGAGTTGTGACCGACGATACCCGCATCCGGGCCGCGCTGCCCACCATCCAATACCTGCTCGACGGTGGCGCGACGCTGATCCTCTGCTCGCACCTTGGCCGTCCAAAAGGCAAGGTGGTGGATAATCTCAAGATGGACCCCGTCGCCCATTGCCTGTCTGGGTTGCTTGACCGCCCGGTGAGCAAGCTGGACGACTGTGTCGGGCCCGAGGTCGAGGCCGCAGTCCAGGCCGCCAAGCCCGGCGATGTCATCCTGTTGGAGAATACCCGCTTTCATCCCGAGGAGAAAGCAAACGACCCGGCCTTTGCCGCGCAACTGGCGGCCCTGGCTGGCGTCTATGTCAACGATGCCTTTGGCTCGGCTCACCGCGCCCACGCTTCGACCGAAGGCGTAGCCCAACACCTGCCGGCCTATGCCGGTTTTCTGTTGGAGAAGGAGATCGAATTCCTGGGCAATGCGTTGGCTTCACCGCGGAAGCCCTTTGTCGCCATCTTGGGCGGAGCCAAGATCTCTGATAAGATCGGCGTCATCGAAAATCTGCTGGTCCAGGTGGACGCCCTGCTCATCGGTGGCGGGATGGCCAATACCTTCCTCAAGGCAGATGGCTACGACGTAGCCGAGTCGCTGGTAGAGGATGATAGCCTCGAGACGGCCCGCGACCTGATAGATCGGGCCGGGAACAAGCTGGTACTGCCCGTGGACGTCACCGTGGCCGACCGCTTTGACGCCGATGCCTTCTCGCAGGTGGTCACCGTAGCCGGGGTGCCTCCCAAGTGGCGCATCCTCGACATCGGCCCCCGCACCCTGGAGATGTTCCAGGAGCGGCTGGTGGGTGCCCATACGGTCGTCTGGAATGGACCCATGGGGGTGTTCGAGTTCCAAAAGTTCGCCGTGGGCACCGAAGCGTTGGCCCGCATGCTGGCCGCCCTACCCGACGCGACCACCATCATCGGTGGTGGAGATTCAGCCGCAGCCGTCAAGCGGACCGGGCTGGCCGACAAGATGAGCCACATCTCCACCGGCGGCGGTGCCAGTCTCGAGTTCCTGGAGGGCAAGACCCTACCTGGCGTCGCGGCCCTGCTGGACGGATAGATGTCGTTGGAAAAACATTTGGCCTGAACCCTTATCCGAGTAGGCGCCACCTTGCGAGACATGTTCATCCGGCGAGGAAACCTTATACATCGTTTTGGTCGCTCTCCAGAGCTGTTGTGGGCCACCCTGCTGGCGGTTGCAAGCCTCTTGCCACTCTGGGTGGCCTGGACCTACAGCCCATTCCTTAATGACGATGCCCTTGTCACCCTCACCTATGCCAAGAATCTGGCCGCAGGACGGGGGTTTGTGTACAACCAGGGGCCAGCTTCGCTGGGGACAACCTCGCCACTGCTTGCTTTGTTGATCGCAGGACTTTCGATCATTCTGCCTGGGGTCGAGATTCCAACGTTGGCTGTGTTTCTCACGGCTTTCTGCTGGCTCGGAATAGCCTGGACCTTTTTTCTATTCCGGGCTAGTTGGAACATCTCAGAATGGCAAGCCGTTGTGGTCGGGCTGGTAATCCTGGCGAGTGGATGGGTGACCTTCCTTGGCATGGAGGCCTATCTGTTCGCCTTTCTGTTGGTGCTGGGGTTCTCGCTCTTTTTCGCCCGGCACTATTTCCTTGCCGGGCTGGCGACTGGACTGTTGCTACTGACGCGAGGTGAGGGCGTCCTGGTACTTTTCGTGCAGATTGGGTTCTATGGCGTGGCCGAATGGTCTGAGAAGCGGCATCTCGACGCTGAAATGCTCAAACCCTTGCTTCGGTTGATGCTGGGCTTTTTCTTGCCTGCTGTCATATGGTTTGGTTACGTAGCCTTGACATTTGGAGGCATCCTGCCCAATACGCTCAGCGCCAAGAGGGCGCAAGGTCAATCGGGGTTATGGCAATCTTTGCCCCGCAGGCTCCTCAAAGAATGGCTCCCTACCTGGGGTCAGCAGTTTGCCATCAAAGGCTATCCATTCTTCAGTTTGTGGTGGGTTGTGGTCCTCATCGGCCTGGTCTCCGCCGCTCTCTTCCGGCGCCGGTGGTTGGCGTTTGGAGCCTGGATTGTGCTCTATATTGCCGGCTATGCGTTGCTCAAAGTATCAGCCTACTGGTGGTATCAACTGCCGATCCTGTTTGTCCTCCATCTCTTCTTCGCCCTCGGCCTCAGCCAGAGCCTGGAATGGTTGGCTGGCTCTCGACAACCGCGCGCTGCTGATAACCACTTGAGTGACCAGGTCCCTCGAAATACAGACCAGGGCATGAGAGCCACAGTGACCAGTTTTTTCGATCGTGTGCCGCGCCCGCTGAGAGTGGGACTCGCGCTTGTGATAGCCTTTTTTTTCCTTGTTGGTTTGCTCAGACCGACACTTGACGCCGCACTGAACTACGAGGGCGACCCCAGAGGTGAGAGCTATGTAGAATTGAGCAACTGGCTCCGCGAGAGAGTGGAGCCGGCCGAAAGCGTGGCCTATATCGAAATAGGCTA
>JASFHU010000536.1:0-4135 GCA_050123055.1 Anaerolineae bacterium | reverse complement strand
AGTCGGCAGCGCCGCTGGTCGCCCCGGGAGAGCTGTTGACCTACACGATCCAGGTGGTGAACCGGGCCATGACCGCCCTTCAGCCCGCCGTGCTGACCGACGTTGTGCCTGTAGGCACGAGCTTTGCCTCGGCGAGCGACGGGGGCATCTCGCTGACGGTCAGCGATACCGTCTTTGTGTCGTGGACGCTGCCCATTCTCAGCGTCGGCGAGGGCACGGAGCGCAGCTTTGCCGTGCGGGTCGACGAGGGCCTGATCAGCGGCACACAGATCGTCAACTGGGACTACTCCGCCTTTGGTTACGGGAATGTCCTGACCGGTGCAGTGACCAGCGGCCCGGCGGTGACGACGACGGTGCGGGAGATCGGATTGGTCGGCTCCTACAAGCAGGTGACACCAGAGATGGCGCCTTTGGGACCGGGAAATGTGTTGACCTACCACCTGAGCATCGTCAACACGGGTCCGGCCGATCTCGAGGGTGTGACGGTTTACGATGTGCTGCCCTGGGAGGCCACCACCTACCAGCGTGACGCGGTGGCCAGCACAGGGGAGATCATCAGCGACATCGTGAGCTTTCACTGGACGGGAGATGTGGCTGCTTTCTCTTCCGAGATCCTTACGTTCACGGTCCTGGTCGATGCAGACTATTTCGGCTGGATCACCAACACAGCCACGATCAACCATCCCCGCCTGGCGCAGCCTGTCGAGAGGCAGGCAACCGCCTTCATCGTGGCCGACCGTCCGATCCTGCGCATCCACAAAACGGCCGGCCGAGACTCGGTGGAGGTCGGCCAGGAGCTGACCTACACGCTGCAGGTGGCGAATGATGGGCTGCGGGCGAACGAGGTGGTTGTCGTGGACAGGCTTCCGGCATACACCAAGTATGTGACCGGAAGCGCCACGGCGGACGGCGAGCTGGTTGGCAATGAGGTGCGCTGGGCCATCCCATGGCTGGAGCCCCTAGAGGAGCGCAGGCTGCAATTCCGGGTGCTGGTGGAGGCCGGCTGGTCGGTCTGGAATCGCTTTTACGCGGTCAGCAGCGAGGAGGGCGCCCGTGCGGTCGGGGTGCCTGTGCGGACCGAGGTCACCGGCGAGACGGTCGGCTGGATCTATCTCCCGGTGGTGTTGAGGAATGCACCCTAGCTCGGGGCCAGGTACGCCGGCGCCGGAGCCCTGGTAACGCGGTCGTTGAGGCGGGGCTGAGTGAGCGGGTCGTCAAGTACCCGCGAGGAAGCGCAGACTGATAATAAATGGGCGGTGCTCAATTGAGCACCGCCCATTGTGACTTGGTCCATGGGACCGGCGAGCGTTCTGGCTATGCGCCCTCGCCGACGTGCAGCACGCGCATCATCTCGTGGTCCTCGTGGGACAGGATGTGGCAGTGCCAGACGTAGCGGCCGGGCTTGTCGAATTTGGCCTTGATACGGGTCACCTGACTGGGTAACGCCGTGACCATATCCTTGGGCGTGTTCTCCACGTACTCTGTAGGTGCTGTCACGGGCACACCCGTGGTGGTGTGATTCCTGATGATGAATCCCGTTCCGTAGGTGGTCGGATCCCCGGCAACGGAATTGTGCTGTACCGTTGGCTGTATCTCCAGGTAGGTGCCATCGCCGGCCGGCAGGGCGTAGTTCTCGTTAGGAATATATCTCTCGTCATCGGTGGTGTGGCTGTCCCACACGATCTCCTCTCTGCCGAGGATCTCAAAGTGCACCAGGTGCAGGTGAACTGGGTGGGCATCGCCGGTGACGTTCCAGATCTCCCATCGCTCGGTGGTGTCGAGGGCCGGGTTCTCGGTCGTCGGGCTGTGCCAGGCGATGGATCCCTCCATCGGACCGACCAGACCAACCTCGGAGTACACCGGTTCGTCCGGCCACTCGATATCGTTGTTGTTCGTGTAGTCTTTGGCCGGTTCGGCGGTGCCCAGCAGCGGCTGCAGCCGGCCGAACTCATCTTTGCCCTCGAATAGGGCGACCTTGCGCGTTCGGGTGTAACCACCGACGCTCGGACCGAAGCCGAGGCTAGCGGGGCTAACGTCCGCCACACTCCCGTCAAACGGCAACACGACGTCAAAGGCCATAATGCGGTCGGTCTCGGTAAAGAGCACCGGTCCCGGGATATCGCCGCCGAACGGCTCGTCGCCGCCGATGTTCTTCATGATGACGCGGTTCCCAGGTGTGACTTGCGTAAAGTCAACGACAATGTCGTAGCGGGAGCCCGGCTCGCTCAGCAGCGTGTCCAGCGTCGTCGGTGTGGAGGCCAGACCCTGATCGCTCCCCACCACCGTGAACGACAATTGCTTAACCACACTGGCAAAGTTAGTGGCGCCGGGCGGAACCTCGAAGAGCTGGATCGCCATGAAGCGGCTATCGGTACCGTTCAACAGGTGCATCCGGTAGTTGCGCGGTTCGACGTCCTCCTTGGGCCAGATCATGCCGTTGACCACCATGTGATCGCCAAAGAACTCGGCCAGCGCAGTGGGTCCGCCGCCGGGGAAGAGATCCTCGGGTAGCTCAGCCTCTTCGCCTGTAATAAAGTCATCATAGAAGGGGTCGCCCGGGAAGGCCGGGTAGAACAGATCGCCGGTGTCAAAGAACATGCGGTCCTGGATGGCATAGGCCTTTTCATACGGCCAGGCCGGCAGGCCCAGTGGATTGCCCGCTTCGCCCGTATCAAACTGGTCGCGAACAAAGTAGAAACCCGCCAGACCGGCGTAGACATTCAGCCGGGTGATGCCCAACGCGTGGTCATGGTACCAGAGATTCCCGGCTGGCACATCGTTGTCGTAGCGGAACTTGGTGGTGAAGCCGCCGGGGACGTTGGCCCACTGGGGCCCGATAATCTGATTCCTGGCGTTGGGGCCGTAGAAGAACTCGGGATTGCCGTCGAACTCAAAGTCGGTGTGGCCGCCGTGCAAGTGGGTGATGATCGGCACGCCGCCCTTGGCGATAGAGTACTGGGTATACCCGTGGAGACTGTAGGCCCAGTGCAGATTGGTATCCACCGGCAGCAGGTGCTCTTTGACAGGTTTCAGTTCGTTGTACCAGTTGACTATTGTTTCAGCAGGTCCCCCTGCACTGGCACTTTTCACCTGGAACGTGCGACCCGGCCAGGTGTTCACCTGATCCGCGGCATCACCGTAACCCCATACCTCAGTTTTCAGTGTCTTGCCTGTGACCGGGTCAACGAGCCCCGTCCACTGCTTGGCCTTGGCGATTGAGATGTGATACTCGCCAGTTTTCTTATCAGGCGAATAGATGAAACTGGGTGCCAGGGCATCAGGTACCGCGTTCACGAACTTGGGCTGCAGAGTCGGGTCGCTCAACCCGGCTCTCGCGGGCGCTGCCAGGGCTCGTAGGCCGCCTATGGAGCGGCTACGGCCCAGGGCCGGCGTTGTTGCTGCGACCAGACCCACGCCGGTCGCTGCGGTGAGCTTGAAAAAGTCTCGTCTGCTAATCATCTCGTTTTTTCTCCTTTGTTCTTGGTGTGATATAGCTATTTGTTCGTCCCGCACTGCTGTGGTTACAATGGGCTGTAGGCTTGGGGGGACGGCCCGCCTAGCCCGCAGAACCGTTTGTTCTCGCTGGCTGTCCTCCTTTCCAACTCGCAGGCGGAAGAACCTCTTCCAGGGACTGGCAGACCTGCCGCCCACAATGCTTGCAGGAAAAGGTCACAAAGATGAGCCCATCCTGTACCAACATACTGTCCTTCATGTCACGGGCAAGCACTTCGTGCTCGCAATCTTTGGCCCCAGCGGCGAGGAGCTGGTAGGGTATCTGCGTGGAGCGCATCTGGGGGGGGTAGTACTTGTAGGTCTCCATGGTTCATTCTCCTTTCGGATGGTCTGTGCTTTGTGAGGCGGCGGATTGGTCTAGAGGGGCAACCGATCGCGAGGAGGTGTTCCATTCTTATTGCCTCACCAAACTGCGCAGTGTAGCTAACAATTGCTCTGGAGCATCGGCTTTGCTGACAAATGCTTCGGCGCCGGAGGCAAGGACTGCTTCGCGCAGTTCCGGCTGACTGCTGAGGACGATGACGAAAGGGGCGGGGTCGAGGGCGCGCAGCTCGGTGAAGAACCCGTTGGCCCGGCCAGGCAACTCCCACTCGAGGAGGATCAGATCTGGCTGAAGGGACTG
>JASFHU010000535.1:0-4146 GCA_050123055.1 Anaerolineae bacterium | reverse complement strand
GAAGTTGGTTGTGGACATACCACTTTACCACAAGCGGGAGGGCTATGCAGTTGGTAAAGTTCAGTTTTCAGACTTTGGCAACGATTTTCAGGTTCGTTGCACGAAACTTACGCTAGTGAAGTCAAGAACGCATTCTGGCAAGGGCGATCGGCACCGGTTGAAACCGGTGCCTGATATCCCAAACCCGCTGCAAGCAGGTTACAGTCCTAACCAGCGCGTTTCAAAGCGCTTCTGATATTGGCCGTCGAATTCATCCGGCGTTTTCTCAGGAGGCTCATGGATGTTCGCAGGTGGTTATTTGGGTAAAATCCTTAGGATCAACCTCTCCACGAGAGAGTATCGCATCGAGCGATTGAAAAAGAACGAGGTTCTGAAGCTGCTGGGTGCACGCGGCCTGGCGGCCAAGTACTACTACGACGAGATTGGCCCGGAAGTAAAACCCTTCGACCCGGCCAACAGAGTTTTTTTGATGACCGGCCCTCTGACGGGTGTGAAGCTGCCATCTACCACCAAGATCGGGCTCAGCACCAAGTCTCCAGAGACTGGATTGTACCTGTGCTCAAACAGTGGTGGAGACTTTGGCCCTCAACTCAAGTTCTGCGGTTTTGATGGGCTTGTCATAGAGGGGCAGGCCGATGACTGGACCTATCTGCTCATCAGGGAAGGTGCGGACGCCGGAGGCGTCCGTGTGACTTTTGGCGACGCCCGTCCGTGGCAAGGCTTGACCACAGACAAGACCCTGGAGGCTCTGAAGGAAGCCATGGGAGACAAGCGGGCCGGGGCGCTCTCGATCGGTCCGGCGGCCGAACGGCTGGTTCGGCTCTCCTACATCAACGTAGATACGCGCGCGATGGGAAGGGGAGGGCCAGGAGCTGTGCTGGGCTCGAAGCGATTGAAGGGCATTGCCGTGCTGGGCAGCGGCTCGATTCCAGTGGCCGATCCGGACCGGCTAAAGGGAATCCTGCGGGCTGCCATCCAGGACCTGCGCCAGACGCGGGCCGATCACACTAAATACGGCACACCCCAGTACATCGAGATCATCAACGAACTGGGCTGCATGCCCACGCGCAATTTCCAGACCACATATTTCGAAGGTGGGGATGCGATAGACGCGCACATGATGCGCGAAGGCTACTGGGTGCGGAACTATGGCTGCTATCGGTGTCCTGTAGCCTGCGGCAAGGTGTGCGAGGTGAAGGAAGGTCCGTTTGCTGGCGCGCGGGCGCGGACCGAATTCGAAACCATCGGGTTGCTCGGGCCGAACTGCGGTGTGGACGACTTTGGCGCCATCGTAGCCGCCAACCAGCTCTGCGATGAGATCGGGGTGGATACCATGTCTGCGGGCAACGCCATCGCCCTGGCCATGGAGCTGTACGAACGGGGTCTGATCGGCAGCCAGGATACCGATGGCATCAAAGCCCGCTTCGGCAATGGCCAGGCCCTTGTCGAGTTGGTCAGGTTGATCGGCGAACGGCGTGGTGTCGGCGACCTGTTGGCGGAAGGGATGGCGCACGTGGCGCGGGAGCGCCCTGAGTGGAGCCGCTATATCGTGGCCGTCAAAGGGATGCCCTTCGCGGCCTATGACCCGCGGGCCTTTCACGGCAATGGCCTGACCTATGGCACGTCCAGCCGGGGAGCTTGTCATAACGTAGGCGGCTGGACGATCCGCGACGAACTCCAGAGCGGTGAGTATGACCGCTTCGCCCTGGAGGGCAAGGGGGTTTTGGTGAAAGCCATCCAGGACAACAGAGCCTACGTGGACAGCCTGGGCCTGTGCACGGTGGTCAGAGGCTCCATGGACTTCCGCGCTGACCCACAGAGCGACGTGTTGGAGGCAGTGACTGGGCGTGGCTTCACACCGCAACTGATGGAGATCGGAGCCTGCATCTACACCCTGGAGCGATTGATCCTCAACCGCGAGGGCATACGGCGAAAGGACGATCTGCTGCCTGAGCGCATCACCAAAGAAGCGGTGCCATCCGGTCCGACCGAGGGACGCATCCTGACGGAAGAGATGTACGCCATCATGCTCGACGAGTATTACGAGGCGCGCGGCTGGAATGCGGATGGCGTGCCCAGGCCGGAAACGATCCGTATGCTGGGTCTGGATGAACTTCTTGCCCAAGATGGAAACGACCGTTAGCGTACAGATCAAGTACCTGGCTGCTCTCAGGGATCGAACGGGACATAGACGGGAGGAGGTCAGCTTCCCGCCAGGTGCGACCCTGCAGGACGTGGCGGGCTGGCTGAATGAGCAGCACGGCTTGTCGCTACCGGGCCCTCAGGTGATGGCTACCCTAAACGGACATGGGTGGACCCAGTTACCCTCGCAACTGTCCACCCGAATCCATGAAGGCGACGTCATCTGCCTCTTTTCACCTGTTTCTGGTGGATAGGTTTTCGACAGATGGCAATCCCACTATGCTCCGGCCATCATGTCATAGACTGGCACCAGCGCTTGGTATGCAGCCTCAAAGATGGGATAGACTTGGTCGTACGCTTCTTGAACTTTGGGGACAGGTCGAAGTGTTTCAGCCACCTGATTCATCGTCTCGCTCATCGAGAAATCCGGGTACAGGCCGATACCAACGCCACCCGTCAGCGCAGCCCCCATTGAGGTCGCCTCTTCAAGGATGGATAGCCGGAGTACGGGCATGCCATAGACGTCGGCCATCATCTGGTTCCAGAATCGGCCTCGAGCGCCACCCCCAATGAGGCGCATGGCCTCAATCTCAGCGCCCTGCGACCTGAAGGTATCGAGGATCACGCGCAGGTTCATGGTGATGCCTTCCAACACGGCACGGATCATGTCGGACCGCGTGTGCCGGATGGTCAACCCAATGAACGCCCCCCGCGCACGCGGGTTCCAGCGTGGACTGCGCTCGCCCAACAGGTAGGGCAGGTAGACGAGACCGTTGGCGCCGGCTGGGGAGTTCCGTGCCTCGACGTTCATCAGTTCGTACGGGCTGATCCCCAGCGTTTCAGCGGCTTGCACCTCAACGGGGCATAACTGGTCGCGTGCCCATTGGTACGATGCTCCTGCAGCCTGCATGGTGCCGGTGGGCATGAACATCCCTGGCACCACATGCCCGAAGGTAAAGTTGCTGTAATTGGGATCATAGATCGGTTTGTCTTCGGCCAATGCGATCCAGGAGGATGAACCCACATAGTTGTAGGCAGACCCCGGCTTCACGACCCCTGCGCCTGCCGCAGCACATGGGCCATCACCCCCTCCGATGACCACCGGCGTCCCTGCCGCCACACCGACCTCGTCGGCAACCTCGGGCAGCACTCCGCCAGCCACGTCGATGGAGCGGCGCAACTCGGGCAATTGATCCAGGTCCAGTTGGGCAGCTTCGACCAGACGCTCGGACCAGGTGCCCTGCTCCAGGTCGTAGAGATTCATTCCGGACGCATCGGACGGCTCAGTCACAAAGTTACCTGTCAGCCGGGCGACGATGGCGTCTTTGGCGTGCATAATCTTGTGGGCTGCCTTGAGCGTGTCTGGCTGATGATCGCGCAGCCAGAGTATCTTGCATAGGGAGTATGAGGCGCTGAGACGATGTCCGGTAATACGATAGACCTCTTCTGGAGAGATGTGCTCGCCCAGCCAACGTTCCTGCTCCACTGCACGCTGGTCAGCCCAGATGATGGCTTTGCGGAGCGGCCTGGCTTCCTTGTCCAGCAAGACACAGCCCATCATCTGCCCGCTGAAGACGATGCAGGCCACCTCGTCAGGCCGAATCTTGGTCTGTTGCAGCAATCTGTGTGTTGAAGCGCAGACGGCCTGCCACCAGTCCTCCGGGTCCTGTTCTGCCCAACTGGTGTGGGCATACTCGGTCTCGTAGCCGTAGAAGGCGCTGCCGACCAGTGCACCCTCTCCATCGTATAGCGTCGCCTTGTTGCCGGTGGTGCCCAGATCGTGGGCTAGAATGTGCCTTTTCATTGCTCTATCCTCGCCTTTGATGGTATGTAGATGGCACAGAGCCAGAGCACACTGAACCGTGCCCTGGCCACGGATGCACGAACCGTCGGCATCTTGAACCGGGGCTGGGTGCTGTACGTCGAGGTAGTGCACAGCGAGCATTCGCTGACCACTACTGTTGACTCCTAGCCCTTGCCTGCAGATCCTTGGCTAGGAGCTCT
>JASFHU010000534.1:0-4147 GCA_050123055.1 Anaerolineae bacterium | reverse complement strand
GCCGCCAATGGGCTCCCAGCGCTCTCTTTGTACTTGCCACTGGATGGCGGCAAATAGCTCGGGATAGTCCTGGCGGACATACTCGTAGAGCTGTGGCTGGCTTTGGGAGAAGCGAAATTCGGGGAACTGCTCCATTAGGCGGAGTACGTTGTGAAAGGTGCGCCCTGCCTTGCGACGCGTCTGTCCGAGGGTCCACAGCCAGGCCACGTCGATGTGTGCGTGGCCCACGGCGGTGACGTCCACATCCAGGGGCGCGCCTGAGCGGGCGATCCCCTCCTGCAAAGCGTCGTAGGCGGCGGGCACACTTGTGTAGAACCGCTCGCCGAATGGCTCCAGGGTGTCAAGCAGTTTGAAGGCGCCGTCCAGCGAGTTGTAGAGGTGAGCGCGGGCCGGGTCGTCGCTATCCAGGACGTCGGCGGCCCCGAGGGCAACCCGGGCCAGCGCGACCAGGTCGCGGGTCGGCTGGTGGATCTGGATGAGGCGGCAAGGCCGCATGACTAGGGAGCTGGCACGTTTGGGCCGATCTGTTGTTGCTGGATCGAAGTAAAGCATCTCGCTATCGTCGGTCCAACCGTGGAGTGCAAGCTGATGCGGTAATCCATCGTGCCAGGGAGAGGTTAACTGAATCTCCTGGTGGTTGCGGTCACAGGAGGCGTAGGGCTGGCCGTCAACATAGACCAGTGCTTCAGGATGGCGTATGTCTCCCATCTCCCCCATGGGGAGGTGAAGGGCAGTGGGCTGGTCTGAGGGCCAGTCAGCAGGAATCTGGAACTGGGAGCGCAAGACGAAATCGACGCCCAGGCTACCCCAATGACTGCCCCACGAAATTTGCGGCCATGCACTATCATCCACATCCGGCGAGATTGGCGGGTCACTATTCGGGCCGGGCGAGACGGTGAAGCGGAAAGGGGGCAAGGGATGGTGGCGCGAATAGACCAACGGTTCGATGAGGGCTATCCGTTGACCGATCTTGTGCGAGGTCCAGCGCATGGCATGGAGCATGATTCCTCCGGTCTCTGCGAGATCTTTAGTGTTGTTTTCCTAGGGTTTCAGCCAAAGCACCGCGTAGGGCTGAAGGGGGAGCGTTGCCTCATCCTCGACCTTGTACTCCTGGCCGGAGATGAGATCGCGCCACTTGCCGGCGGGCAGGTCCAGCTCTGCTGGGCAGATGGGCAGCGTCTGCACCTGATCGGACACATTGTGGAGACAGAGTACTCGACGGTCCCCGTCCGGGGAGGTACGTAGGAGAGAAAAGATCCTCTCGTCGAGTTCGAGCACCTGCTGGTCGCCTTGGGGGTGGAAGGCTGGCTCGGAGGCGCGAGCATCCAGGAGGCGGCGATAGGCGCGGAAAACCTGGTGGCGAAGGGAGTGGGGAGCGCCTATCTGCTGCTCAAGGACGGTCCGGTCCAGCTTCTGGCGGTTGATGGTGCGGTTTCGGCCGGTCTGGGCCAACCCCTGATGCCAGCTCTGGGAACCGATCAGACTGTGGATATAGATGCCGGGTACCCCGGCCAAACTTAACATAATAGACTGGCTGGCGATGAAACGCTGAACCTGCGTTGTCTGCGGCTCGGAGGCAGATGGATTGGAAATGGCATCAAAGTAGGAGATGTTGAGCTCGTAGACGCTGCGGCTGCCGTCGGGATTGGCTTTGTAGGATACGCGTCCGCCATGGGCGAGGGTGGCATCGACCAGGGCCTGGATCTCTGCCTCGCTGAGCACGCCCCGGGCCGGCATCAAGCCGATCCCGTCGTGGGAAGCGGTAAAGTTGAAGAAGGCTGCCCCAGCCGGCGCTGACAGGGTTGCTGCCCAGCGAGAGAGCGCTGCGGCGTTGCCAGAAAGGAGGCTATGCATCACCAGGGGGGCAAGGGGGAACTGGTAGACCAACTGGGCCTCGTCTGTACTGAGGCCCTCAGGCGTGGGGCTCCCAAAGTAGCTGATATTTTCCTGGTGGGGGACGTTGGTCTCGGTGATGATCAGGACGCCGGGGGCGACGGCGTCCAGCACGCAGCGCATGAGCTTGACCACCCGGTGGGTGGCCTCGAGGTGGATGCAGGGGGTACCGATGGTTTTCCAGAGATAGGCAATGGCGTCGAGGCGGATGAGACGGGCGCCCTCTTCCACGTAGAGGAGGAGAATCTCCAGGATCTTGAGCAGGACTGCTGGGTTGGCGTAGTTGAGGTCGATCTGGTCGTCGCTGAAGGTGGTCCATACCAGCATTTGGCCGGAGGCGGTCTGCACAGGCGTCAAGAGGGGGAGTGCACGAGGCCGGACAACTTGCGAGAGATCGGTGCCCGGCTCGACGGTGATGAACCAATCGCTGTAGTCGGGATCGCCGGCGAGGAAGGCCTGGAACCAGGTGCTCTCTCGCGAGATGTGATTGATCACGGCATCGAACATCAGCCGAAAGTCTGTTCCGAGGCGCCCTATGTCGGTCCAGGTACCAAGGGCGGGATCGACCTGGGTGTAGTCGATGACGGAAAAGCCGTCGTCGGAGGAGTAGGGAAAGAAGGGCAGGATGTGTACGCCAGAGACCGGGCGGCCCAGTGTGGTGGTGAGTACGCCGTGTAGGGTCTCCAGGGGCGGGACCCCGGGTTCCTGGAATTGGTCGCCGTAGGTGATGAGGATAGCATCGCGTTCGGTGAGGGGATCAGATGGGGCCGAAACGGTGGCCGCATTTGCGGTCTCTGCTGCCAGGGTTGGGTTGCGCTGCCGAAAGTCGTGCAAGATCGATGTCAGGTGTTGCCACACCGAATCGACTTGCTCAGCGCCGTAGAGGAATGCCAGGTGAGATCGGATTCTACTTGACAGAGATTGGGTGATGGGCAATTGGGCTCCCTCGCTCTCGCTCATTGTGTCTCCGGAAACTCACTCGAGCGGATCAGGCGGTCAGTAGGCGCTGGAGTGCATCTGCCAGCACATGGTACGAGAAGTGCTGGCGCGCGAGGTCGTAATTCCTGTCCACCATGGCCTGGCATCGATCGGGATCATCGAGCAGCCGGCGCACCAGGGAGACCGACTCGTCGCTGATCCAACCATCGACCTCGACAAAGTCAAAACCCAACGGCGCGATGTCGGCTATGTAGACACTGTAGCGGTTAACCAGGACAGGTTTGCGGAAGTAGATGGCCTCCAGAAGGGCATTGCCGAAGCCCTCGTACAGGGTTGGGTAGGTGACAAAATCGGCATGGGGATAGACATCCCAAAGGGTGTAGGCCTTGCGGCCGTCACGAACGACGCGTTGCTCCTCTATGAAGCCGGCCAGGTAGTGGACCTCGACGTTCATGGCTTCGGCGCGATCGAGGAGCTGGCGGTAGTAGGCCATGCCCTCATCGCCAGCCTGGTGGCTGATCACCAGCCGAGCGCGTGGCTCCCGGAGGCGGCGCAGGAGCTCAAAGGAGATATCGATACCTTTGCGGGCTATGACGCGAGTCGGCTGCAGAAAAATCCAGTCATAAGGTGAGAAGCCCAATGCTTTTCGAAAGTCCTCGTTGTAGTCGTCAAAGCCGGGCGGTGGGGTGTCATAATCAAAGACATTGGGTACCACTGTGGCATCCAGCCCGCGGAAGAAGTTGAGGTCCCTTTGGGCAAGACTGTTGATGGCTACATGTTGGATGGAGGGTAGATCGGGGGGAAAGGTCTCTAGCAGTAGTTCGGGGATGCAGTTGAGCCGGAATCGCTGCCGTTCCCAAAAGAAATCGTGATGGTGGCCGATGGTGGGAAGCCCGGTCTCTTTGATGACCTGCGCCAGGGCGAGCCCCAGAGGGACGTGCATGGGGATGGCCAGGGCATTCTGTACTACCATCACGTCGATGCCGGTTCTGCTGATCCAGGCTCTGAGCTGGACCCGGAGGTGCTCGGCCATGTCTTCGAGACGGGAGATCAGGTCTGGGGCTGGTTCCATGCGCCCAAAGACCATCTCGCCGATGGCCTGCGCCTCCGGGTTGTGGAAATGGAGCTCAGGGATCAGGGTAGGGTTGGGCGCGTCGTCTTCCAACTGGCCAGCACAGTAGTAGATCTCGTGGCCCAACTGCTGGGCCACTCTAGCCCACTTGCTGGTTTCCAGTGAGACGCCGTCTGTGCCTGCTAAACGTGTTGAAACAAAGCCGACTCTCATTCGCTTACCTCTGGAGCAGCGCTGTCTCTG
>JASFHU010000533.1:0-4148 GCA_050123055.1 Anaerolineae bacterium | reverse complement strand
TCCCAGGTCTCAATGCCCAGCGTGAGGATCACCTCGTCAGGCACCACACGTACTTCGGCGTCGCCCGTCACAGTGATCAGTCCCGGTTCCCCGGATGCGGCCGGCTCTTGGGCCCACGCACCAAGCACTAGAATCGTTACCAATGCCATACTGGCCAAACCAATGACTCGAAATACCTTCTTTTCCATAGCTACACCTCCTCAACTTCCTTGTATCTGAAACCACTTCCGCATACGGTCACAGAATAGCAGGTGTATGTGACAGGCCTGTGACAGCCAGAGGATAGTGGAGCGACAGGAAAAGAACACAACCGGGGCAACCACAAAAAAAGCCCGGCCGCGCCTAGCGCAACCGGGCACCCAGATCCATCACTCCTGCAAATCGGATCCGTCAATCCTTCCAATCGGATCCGTCAGTCCCACCAATCCGATCCGTCAATCCCGCCAATCCGATCCGTCAATCCTGCCAATCCGCTGTTCTCAGTAGTTCATCGACCAAAGGGCAAAACAAACGTCACTACCGTCCCCTCACCCTCCTCACTCTCCAACCACAACCTGCCCCCATGTGCATCCACCAGCGCCTGGGCAATGGCCAGACCCAGTCCGCTGCCACCCTCACTCCGCGAGCGAGCCTTGTCGGCGCGGTAGAACCGTTCTCCGACCCGGGACAGCTCCTCCTTCGGGATTCCCATGCCCTCGTCCCGCACCCGCACCTGCACCATCTGCGTCGGCCCCTCTCCCACCTCCACAGTGACCACCCCGCCGGGCCGGGAATACTTGATCGCATTGTCCAGCACGTTGACCAGCACCTGCTCGATCCGATCACCATCGGCCAGGGCCGGCGGAGTACCGGCGCCTACCTCCACCCTCAGGACCACCTCGTGCGCCTCGGCCTGAGCAGCAAGTCGCTCCGCCGTCTCGGTCGCCAAACGCCCCAGGTCCACCGGCTCTCGCTGCAGGTTCAGTGCCTCCGAGTCGGCCCGAGACAGGATCAGTAGGTCATTCACCAGCCGGATGAGACGGTCCGTTTCACCCTCCACCGTCTCCAAAAACCGGTCGCGCACCTCCGGATCGTCCACCGCCCCATCACGCAGCGTCTCCACCAGCCCCTTCACCGCCGTCAGCGGCGTGCGTAGTTCATGCGAAACGTTAGCCACAAAATCCACCTGCATCTGCCGCGCCGACCGCAATCGCGCCGTCATCTCGTTGAACGCCTGGCTCAAGCTTCCCAACTCGTCCCGCGAGCCCACCGGCACCTGCTGGTCAAAGTCCCCTTGCGCCACCGCCCCTGCCGCGGCTGTCAGCCGCCGCAGCGGGCGCGCCATGGCCCCTGACAGGATCAGACCCACGACCCCCGAAAAGAGCAGGGCGATCAGCGTAGCCAGCAGCCACCGCAGGCGCAGATCCCCCATCACTGCAGCCACGTCGCTCAGCGACTGGCTGAGATAGACCGCCCCCACCAGTTTGCCATCCACCAGTACCGGCGTAGCCAGGTGCATGGCCCGATCCCAGCCCGAGGACTGCGTCTGGCTGGCGAATTGGCCACTCAGTGCCTGAACCACCAGCGGATCCCCGCTCAGGTCCGCCCCCTGGTCCACCTGCTGCGAATCCACCATCACCACGCCCTGGCCATCCAGCACCCGGATGCGTGTATCCAGCTCAGAGCTGAGTTGCAGCGAGGCATCCGTCAGATAGTTCAGATCGACGTCACCCACAGGCAGTTCCGAGGGCGGTGGAGCCACATTCTGAGCCTGTAGCGAGAGGTTGCTCAGCCGCTGCTGCTGCAGTGTGTTATAGGCCGCTGCCGGAACCTCCACCGGCGGCCCCTCGGCCATCGCCCCCGGCACCAGGGCTTGGGCCGTGATGGCCGCCTGGGCGATCAGGCTCTCCTCCATAGCCTGCAAAAAATAGCGCTCCAGCAGCGAGATCAACAAAAACCCCGACAGCCCCATAGCCACCACGATCACCGCCAGGTGGCTAAAGGTCAGCCTCGCTCGGATACTGGAAAGCATCTAGTTACCCCTATACCGCCAGCTTATAGCCCACACCGCGCACCGTCGTGATCACCTCGACTCCAGCCGCAACCTGCCTCATTTTCGCCCGCAGCCGCTTGATCGCCGCATCCACCACTCGCAGATCGCCATAATAATCGTAGCCCCATACCTGGGCCAATAGCTGCTCCCGGCTCAACACCTGGCCGGCGTGACGTGCCAGCGTGTACAACAGGTCAAACTCCAACGCCGTGAGCTCCACCTCACTCCCTTGCCAGTGGACCTCGTGTCGAGCTGCATCCACCACCAGCTCGCCTGCCCGCACAAAGTCTGGCGCCTCCTCTGTTTGTCGGGGTTCCGCCCGGCGCAGCACATTCTTCACCCGGGCCATCAGCTCCCGCACGCTGAACGGCTTCACCACGTAATCGTCCGCCCCCAACTCCAGCCCCACCACCCGATCCACCTCCGAGTCCCGCGCCGTCAGCATAATGATCGGCACATCGCGCTCCCGCCGCAGCGCGCGGCACACCTCCAGCCCATCCACCCGCGGCAGCATCAGATCCAGGATGATCAGATCGGGCGCCTCCTTCCGGGCCTTGAGCAGCGCCTCCTCCCCATCCTGAGCGATCAGCACCTCATAGTTCGCGCGCCGCAGATTGTAGGACAACAGGTCCACGATAGGCGGCTCATCATCCACGACCAGGATTCGGGCAGGCATCGCACCTCCGCGCGTAATCAATGTCATCCCAGAATCAGAGGAGTGAGGCATCCTCAGATGCCAAACCATGCGCGCATGCTCGCTCACGGCAGCGCGTTCGCTCTTCACGACCCTTCCAACACATTCTCGATCTTAACAAAAGTCTTGCCTCCCGTCAAGCCGATTTGTGACAGAATTGTGACCCTCTGGGGGCAAAGTGAGGACAACTCAATCAGGTTCTGTCCCGCTATCTCCAGGACGGCGTGGCGCCCCCGCGCTGACCATGGCCTCGATAGCATCCAGCCGCCTGTTCAGCGCGGCGAGCTCAGACTTGATCTCGTCCAGATCCTCGGACCAGTCATCGTCAGCCCTTTTGGGCAGGAACAGGCTGGCCAGATAGCTGGCCAGCACGCCAAAGATGCCGATGCCCACTGTCATCAGCGCAATGGCTCCGACCCGGCCCCAGATTGTCACGGGATAGTAGTCGCCATAGCCGACCGTAGCCAGGGTCACGATCGCCCACCAGAAGGCGTCGCCTGCCGAGCGGATGCTGGCCTGTGGCACCTCGCTCTCAAACTCGAGGACGGCAACAGTCGCCGTAGTCAGGACCACAATGGCCAGCAGCACCGTGATCAGGGCCGCGCCCTCGGGACGGTTTCGATCCAGATCCTCGCCCACCTGGCCTAGACGCCGTAGACGCAGCGTGCGCCAGGCCCGGATAAGGCGTCCCAGACGCGCGACCCGGAGCGGCAGGATGAACGGGATACTGCCCAAGAAATCCAGCCATCCCCATTTCAGGTAGGCTCGTTTATCTCGTGCGCGGCGCAGCGAACCAAAAGAGTCGGCCAGAAAGATGAGGCTGATGGGCAGGTCGATCCACAGCAGTGCCTGAATGGTCGCTTCGGTGAGAGGAATCAGGTAGTAGGCCGCCACCATCCCCAGCGAGAAGACGGTGAGTGCCACAATGAACAGGTCATAGATGCCGTTGCTTTCCGTGCTTCGACGGGACCCATTGGCCTTGGTTTGATCCATGCGCTCCCCACGAATGATGCATTACTCGGGTTTCATATCAGCCCGGGCCTTCATCTCGGCAACCATCTGGCGCCAGTAGGGCCTGAGAAAGGGTGGATTCTTCATGCTGTCAAGCACGTAGGATCGGCTGGCGCGTTCAAGATCGAGCACAGCCGTAATCATCTCTTCCTGGTAGTAGCCGGCTTCGGCCAATGGCAGGCCACTCGGCTCGCGAACAAAGGACTCCCCGCTCGAAGTCTGTTTGCCATCTGGGGATTGGCCTACCGTATTGGCGACGCAGTGGTAGATCTTGGTATTTGGCCCCACAGGATGTTGGGCGCGTCCGGAGATCCGCTTCCAGGCCACCGCCTCGATCTCGTCCGAGCTGCATGAGGGCTGAAACACGATTTGGGCACCGGCCATGACCGGAATGCGATACAGCTCTGGGTG
>JASFHU010000532.1:0-4161 GCA_050123055.1 Anaerolineae bacterium | reverse complement strand
TCTGTGGCGCAGGGAGGGACCGATTTCGGCTTTCCGCTACGCGTCATCGCCAACCTCCTGCTGCCCTTCTCTCTCTTCTGGGCCGTGGCCGATCCCGCCACGTCGAGCCTCACCTGGGGGTTGGGCCTGGCCTTCTATGTCGTCTCGGCGGCGGCCGACCACCGGCGGGGATTGAGCGGCTGGCAAGGGGCCAGGTTTCTTTATCCTGCCGTCGCCGTGGCCCCTGTCTGGGCCGTCTACCTGTTGAACCGCTTTGTGCCCGCCGCACCCTACGAGTCGTATGGCCTGATGCTGCTGGCCTTTGCCCTACCATTGCTGGCCGTGGGCCGGCGCTTGGCCCGCACTGACGCTGCGGACGGAATACCGCTCTACCTGGGCGCCTACGGCGTGGCCATCGTCGGCACGCTGCTGGTCGCCCACCAACAGCCACTCTTTGCCGCCGCGCTGACCTATGATGCCCTGCTTTGCGTGCTCTCGGCCCGGCTCTTCCGCGAGCCACTCTGGGGCTATCCTGCGGCAGCGCTGGCCCCGGCGGCCATGTTGGTCGCCCTGGCCGAGAGCCAGGTGCCGGTCGATCGGCGTGGCTGGTGGCTCATCGGGCTGGGTGCCGCTCTGCTCGCCATCGCCTGGAGCCTGCGCCGGGCGCGGAAATCTGAATATGCCACGCCCCCCCTGGTGATGGCCTTTGTCGCCGTCGCCCTGGGGCTGCCGCCTTCCAGCCTGGACAGGACCGGGGCGTTCTGGGGTTACCTGGCCGCGGCGCTGACCTATGCCCTGGCGGCTGCCTGGCTGCGGCAACCGCTCCTGCTCGTGGCGTCGGCTGCGCTTTCGGCCGTGCCCTACGGAGTGGCCCTCGTCTGGTTGGGTGTCAACCCGGCGAACTATGGCCTGGCCCTTTTCCCCGGTGTGGTTGCCGCGCTGGCGCTGGCCCACCTGCTCGATTGGCGTCTGGGACGCCCGGCTGCAGGCTCAGACCGGTCTACAGACTCGACGTGGGCGCGGGCCGTGGCGCGGACTCTGACGTCGCGGCTGGACTGGTGGGCCGCGCCCTGGTATGCCTGGGGCTATGTTGGGGCGCTGGTCGCGGTCGGCCTGTCCCTGCCCTTGCGTTGGGGGCAGGCCGGGGGCGATCCGGCCCGCCTGGCCATCGCGCTGGCGCTGGCATCGCTGGTCTTTCTCCAGGCCACGGTGCGCTTCCGGTCGCGGGGCTTTTTGCTGCTGGCCGGGGCGCTGGCCCAGGGAGCGGTGCTGGCCGTCATCGATCACTATGGCTGGTTGGAGCATCCCGCCTGGGTGGCGCTGGCCTTCCTGCCGGTGACGGTCGTCACAGCAGCGCTGGCGCTGGCGGTCGAGCTGTGGCGGCGGGAGGGCTCGCCGCTGAGCGCCCAATGGTGGAAAGGCTGGTCGCGACCCCTGTACCTGTTGCTGGCTGCCGACCTGCTGTTTGGTCAAACGGCGGCCCTTTTCAATAGCCAGCCGGGCGCCGTGGTAACGGTGGTCCACGCGCTCCTGCTGGCCCTCCTGGCGACGATCTGGGTCCAGCCGGTCCTGCCCTTTGGGGCAACCGGACTGGGCGTCGTCGGTCTGTTCCAGGCGATGGCCTGGGCCGACCTGGAGGTCGCCCGCTATCCGGTCGGTCTGGCTCTGTTGGCTTTGGGCTTCGGGCTGCTGGGCTACGGCCTGACCCTCGCGCTGGGCGCGAGGCGGCGCGCACAGATCTGGACCCGGCCACTGGAATGGACGGCGCTGGGCCTGTCGGCAGCGGCCCTGATCTGGGCGATCGTGTCCGGCCTGGACGTGGCAGATCTCTTGGTCCGTACTGTCCTCGGTCGTCCCGTGCTCTTTGCCGACTATGCCGGGCGGGTGCAGGTGCTCATGTGGGTACTGGCCCTGGGTGGGTTGCTCTACCTGGCCACTGCAGCCGTGCGCCGCAGGTATGTGCTGGGCTATGGAGCCATAGCACTGCTGTTGGCTTCGTGGGCTCTATGGTGGCGCTTCTTCCTCGATATGGCCGGTATCCAATGGTACGCGGTGCCTGCCGGGCTGTATCTGCTGGGCGTCGGCTGGATGGAGTGGCGGCAAGGGCACAAGACTCTGGCTGGCTGGATCGATCGGGTGGGGATGTTGGTCTGGCTGGGCACAGCCTGGTGGCAATCCCTGCCCGGGGTGATGGACAATAGCTGGCCCTACGCCCTGCTCATGGGTGTCGAGTCATTGTTGCTGGTGTGGTGGGGTAGTGCCCGGCGGCAGAAGCAGTTCCTGTACGTGGGCGCAGTGGCATTGGTGCTCAACGTGGTCACCCAGTCCATCGAGCCGCTGCTCTCAGTGAATCGCTGGATCGTGTTCGGCATCGCCGGCGTGCTGCTGGTTAGCCTGGCTGTGTTGGTAGAGCGCCGCCTGGAAAAGCTCCGGGAATTCTCGGCCGATCTGCAAGTGCGCCTGGAGGGATGGGAGTGATGAGCGAGCGACAAAAAGTACTCGTCTTGGTCTGGGGGTTGGTCTGGCTTGGCATCGGAGGGCTGGCCGGGATCTTGTTTCTGGCAGCAGCCGTACAGGGTGGGTCCGAGTGGCGGCTGAGCTTCGGGGCCATGGTCCCGCTCACCGCTGGCCTGGTCGGCGGTGGACTGGCCGTCTTTTTTGCCCTGCGGTCCTTTACCAAGGGCCCGGCCTGGTCCTTTCGCCTGCCGCCGACTTGGGCGCTGGGCGGTGGCTTTGTCGTGACCCTGGCAGCAGGCCTGGGCCTGTGGCAGGCCGGACTCTCGAGATCCTTTCTGGTGCCCATCTTTGCCGCACTGGCCGCCATGATGGCCCCGCTGGCCGTCATTGGCTGGATCATGGGGCGACGACCGGGAGCCGTGAACGCCCGGCAGGGATGGGTGAGCTTTGGCCTGGGGGCTACGGCCAGTACCAGCCTGGCCTACCTGCTGAATGTCCTGCTGCCGGCCGGGGTCCTGTTCCTGGTCTTTGGCCTGTCCGACGCACTCGCGCCCCTGGCCAGAGACCTGATGGACGCCCTGCAGTTCGGCGCACTGGCGGACGAGTTGCTCTCTCCCTGGTTCCTGGTCACCCTGGTCGAGGTAGCCGTCATCGCGCCGCTGGTCGAAGAGCTGGTCAAGCCACTGCCCCTGCTGCCCCTGCTCAAGCGCCTGGCCCCGGGTCGCGAGGCTTCGGCCCGGGACGCACTGCTGCTGGGGGCGCTGGCCGGCGCCGGCTTTGCTGCCATCGAGAACCTGCTGTATGCGACGTTGTTTGGCTCCACCTGGGGCGGGGTGCTGGCCACGCGGGTCCTGGGTGCGGCACTGCATCCCTTCGGCGCGGGAGTGATGGCTGTGGCCTGGTGGCGGGTACTGCGTCGCGAGCCCGGCTCGGCTGCCGGCTGGGTGCGCAACTACGGGCTGGCGGTGGGTGCCCACGCGCTGTGGAACGGGACCTGTGTCGTCGCGGCGACGGTGGCCCAGACGTGGCTCCGGGGATGGGAGGTGGATCTGCTGGATAGCAGCAATGGCGCGCTGTTGATCGCCCTCCTGGCCGCAGAGGGAATCGGCCTGCTGGTAGCGCTGCGTGTGCTGGCGCGACGGCTGGAGCCGGTGGCAGAAGAGGACAGGGATACGGTAACACCACTGGCCATGCCCCTCGATCGGGCCATCGCTGTCTGGGGTCTGGTCTGCCTGGTGGTGCTGCTGCCGGTGGGGCTGGGCGTGTTGCGAGCCGTATGGTGAGGATACGATGATCAAACGAACGCTGACGAATCCGAGTTTCTGGCTTGCCCTGGCCCTGCTGGTCGCCAACGGCGTGGCCTGGTCCTATGCCCTGGCTCCCGAGGGACCGACGGTGGTCGTTGAGCCGCGACTGGCGCCAGGCATCGCCAGTCTGCGGGACCGCCTGGTCGAGGGCGGCCACAGCGGCGAACCGTTCAGCCTTCAGGTCACCGAACTGGAGACCGCGGAGACCATAGCCTGGTACCTGAGTCGTCACCCGCGCATCCCCTTTCGCGACCCGCAGGTGTCCATCACGCCCGGTGGTGTCACGGCCAGAGGCGTGGCCGAGATCGCCGGCCTGAGGGTAGGTCTGACCGGGCGGGCGGCGATCCAGTTGCGGAATGGGGTGCCTTTCGTCACCTTGGAGGATCTGGACGTGGCAGGCGTGGCAGTGCCGGGCTTT
>JASFHU010000531.1:0-4171 GCA_050123055.1 Anaerolineae bacterium | reverse complement strand
ATGAACCAACTCCTTGACCTCTCCCCGCCACCCACAGCCGTGATTGCCTGTAATGACCTCAGCGCCTTGGGAGCCATCAGCGCCGCCCAAAAACGCGGTCTCATTGTGGGCCGCGACATCGCCGTCACCGGCTTTGATGACATCCCCCTGGCAGAGCACTCCCACCCTGCCCTGACCACCGTACACCAACCCATCTACGACATCGGCCGCCAGATCTGCGATCTGCTCATACGTCTGATCCAGGGAGAAAAAGTGAACGAGCGCCAGATTCTGCTGCAACCCGAGCTCATTGTTCGCGAATCCAGCGGGGCTGGCTGAGCCGGGCTCCGTTCCACCAGCCCGGAAAGAAAAGGAGGTGAGTAGCTCACAGAAATGCATCGAATCATCGTAAGCAGTGTGACAAAGACGAGATCACGCAGCAACCAGGGTTCGCAAACAAGTATGCTCCATGAAAAAACAGTTAGGAGGAGGAATTCATGAACAAGAAAGTTGCAGTGCTAATCGTAGCGATCTTGCTGGCAACCCTCGTGGTAGCCTGTGGCGCTACCCCGGAGCCCGTGACCATTGTCGAGACCGTCGAGGTCGAGAAAGAGGTCACCGTCGTCGAGACCGTCGAAGTCGAAGTCCCGACCGGTGACAAGACCGTCGTCGAGTTCTGGACCACCGACAACGAAGAGGAGCGCGTAGACGTTTATGAGGCGATTGCCGCCGCCTACGGTGCTGAAAACCCTGACGTTGAGGTACGCATCGTACCAATCGAAGAGGCAGGCGTGACCCAGCGAATGGCCACAGCCCTGGCCGCCAACCGGCCGCCGGACCTCGTCCGCATGGGCGTCGAGCGCGTCGCCGCCTTTGCCGCCGACGGGATCTTGGATGAGGCCGCCGCCGGCGCCGTCATCGAGGCCGTGGGCGAGGACGACTTCCGCGACGGTCCACTGGCCATGGTCACCAACCCGGCCACCGGCAACTATGCCGCCATCCCCTATGACGGCTGGATCCAGGCCATCTGGTACCGTGGCGACTCCTTCGAAGAGGCCGGCCTCAACGCCCCCCTGACCTGGGATGACATTAACGCCGCCTGCGACGCCCTCCCAGGCACCGGCAACCTGCTCTACGCCCTCACGCTGGGCACCGATCCCGGCCAGAACTACCCGCACCAGGTCTTCGAGCAGGTAGCCATGTCGAACAACGCCTGGCCCTTCGATGAAGCCGGCAATGTGACCATGAACACGCCCGAGATGATCGAGGCCCTCGACTTCTACGCCGGTCTGCAGCGCTGTGCCCTGCCCGGTCCGCAGTACTGGCGTGGCGCACGCGAGGCCTACGAGCTTGACCAGTCCGGCATGCTCTTCTACAGCACCTACATCATGGACGACCTGGTCGATGGCTCCGGCTTGGAGGGCGGTGGAAACGTGGAGATTCCGGTCGAGGACCTTCCGGGCGTGACCGGCTTTGCCTCGATGATGGAGGGGCCCAATGGGGCCGCTTCCTACGGGCAATTGGTCACCCTGGCCATCCCAGTGGGCGCCAATCCGGAAGCTCAGGACGTAGCAGCCTTCTTCCTCACTGGCCAAAACTACCAGGACGTGCTGGCCTTGGCCCCCTTCGGCAAGGTGCCGGTGCTCGAGAGCGCTGTCGATGGTTGGTCAGACCTCAGCCCCTACTTTGCGGAATACTCCGAAGAGACCCTGAGCCAGATTGCCAACGGCTTCGACACCATGCAGCGCTGGCTCTTCCGCCCCGACTATGACACCACCCAGCGCGCCGTTGTCGGCGACATCGAAGGCCGGTTGTTGATCCCGCAAGCCATCAGCAACATCGCCCTCGAGGGTACCATGACGCCCGAGACCGCCGCCGAGTGGCTCCAGGAGCAAGTTGAGGCACTCTTGGCCGAGCGCCAGGAATAGACGAATCACAGGCCTGTGGGGACGGGCCACCGGCAGCCGCGACTGCCGCGGCTGTCGGTCCGTCCCCCCTGCTTGGCAGCACGCCGGCCTCTTCCGCCAGGTTGTCCCTGCTCAGTCCCGATGCCGTCTACAGGCCGAAAGGAGAAAGGACAATGACTGCCTCAGCCCAGGGGGCAAAGCGCTCATTCCGTGACCGGTGGCGTTCGCTTGATGCCCGGGAGGCGCGCCTTGCCTGGTTGCTGATCCTGCCCACAGCAGTGATCGTGTTCGGCGTGGTTCTGTTCCCTGCAATCTTTAGCATCTGGATCAGCTTCCACGACGTCGGCCTCAAAGAGCTGGGCAACGTCTTTGAGGCGGAGTTTGTTGGCCTCGAAAACTACAGAGCCGTTGTCAACGACTTTGCTTTCAAGTTCCAGGGCCTGAGGAGCTGGGGGGCTGCGGTCACCAGCATTGTCTACTCCATCATCTCAACCATCGTGACCATCATCCTCGGCCTGATCGCCGCCTTGGTTCTCAACCGCCCCTTTCGCGCTCGGGGTGTTGCACGGGCCGTGTTTCTGTTCCCTTATGTCGCCCCCATCGTCAGCGTTGCCTTCGTCTGGCGCTGGATCATGGATCCTCGCCCCTCTGGGGTGATCAACGACATCCTGATGGGCTTGGGCATCATCGATCTGCCTCAGGCCTGGCTAGCTCAACGAGGCCTGGCCCTGTTCATCGTCATCATGTTCACCGCCTGGCGTTACTTCCCTTTCGCCATGCTGATGATCTTGGCTCGCTTGCAGGCCATCGACCGGACCCTCTACGAAGCCGCTGATGTGGATGGTGCGGGTGAATGGGCTAAATTCTGGTACGTGACCATCCCCGAGCTGCGTTATGTGCTCGGGGCAATATTCTTGTTGCGCCTGATCTGGACCTTTAACAAGTTCGACGACATCTGGCTGCTGACCGGAGGCGGATTTGGCACCAACGTCTTGCCCGTGCTCACCTACCAATTCAGCTTCAAGATGAACGATTTTGGCAAAGGATCGGCCAACGCCATGATCCTGCTCCTGATCCTGGTCGTGTTCTTGGTCATCTATGTCGGCGTCGTCATGCGCCGCGTAGAGGAAGATTGAGGGAGGCTGTCATGAGCGTTGACAAGTCCATTGCCCGTCCAAGCGACGAAAAATTGACCTTGATTCAGCACTTGGCCCGCAGACTCTCCCTGAAACAGCTCATCTTTGCCATCGTCCTGTCCTTTTTCCTCATCAGCATCCTGTTCCCCTTCTACTGGATGGTCAGCTCCTCCTTCAAGAGCTACGCCGAGATCGGCGGACGGGAGGCGGTGTATATTCCCGGCGCCCTGCGTCTCGATGCCTACAGAGAACTTTTCGATCCAGCCCACGAGAGCTTCCAGAGCTTCTTTAGAAACATGATCAACACGCTGATCATCTCGATCCCCACCGCGCTCGTTGCCGTGATCCTCTCCACCTTGGGCGCCTACGCAATAACCAGAATGCGCTTCCGCGGCAGCGGCGCGCTACTCAACGGCATCCTCCTGGTCTACCTTTTCCCCGGCATCCTGCTCATTATCCCCCTCTTTGCCATGATCGCCCAGATAGGCGCTGCTATTGGCTTCGAGGTGCGCGACAACCTTGGCGTCTTGATGTTCACCTACCTGGCCATGACGCTGCCTGTGGCGCTATATATGCTCGCCAACTACTTTCGCACCATTCCCCACGAGATTGAGCAGGCCGGCCTCATCGATGGCTGCACGCGATTGGAGGTGATCTGGCGCATCACCATCCCCCTGGCCATACCCGCCCTGGTCTCGGTGTTCATCTACACCTTCATGATCGCCTGGAATGAGTACCTATACGCCTTTGTGTTCTTGAACGACAAGGACATGTTCACCATGCCCATCGCCATCAACAGAATCTTTAACGACCCACAGCCGCGGCCGCATGTCGTCATGGCCGCCTCCACCATTATGACCCTCCCGGTCATCGTGCTTTTCCTGGCCCTCGAGCGCTACCTGGCAGAGGGGCTGGCTGCGGGAGGTGTAAAGGGTTAGTCCCGACCAGGGCGAAGGGGACTGGGTAGGGACTGTTTCCATAGGTTCACAGCATCTCATCCAGAGACAGCGCTGCTCCAGAGGCAAGCGAATGAGAGTCGGCTTTGTTTCAACACGTTTAGCAGGCACAGACGGCGTCTCACTGGAAACCAGCAAGTGGGCTAGAGTGGCCCAGCAGTTGGGCCACGAGATCTACTACTGTGCTGGCCAG
>JASFHU010000530.1:0-4182 GCA_050123055.1 Anaerolineae bacterium | reverse complement strand
AACCACGCCAGGGACCGTGTCCTTGACGTGGACAGCGACCAGGTGGCCGGCCGCCTTGCGCAGTTGCTCGGCGGGATCGTAGCCGGCTGCGGCCAGGTTGCCCATGTCGGGGTAGAGCTGGAACCATGGCGAGTTGATCGTCTCCAGAAGGCGCAGTCCGCGGTCCACCGAGTCGACAAACTCCAGGTCGGTGTTTTCCAGGGCCAGCATGATCCCTGCCGATCCGGCCCAACGAACTCCGCGCTGCAGGCCATCCAGGAAACGATCCTCGGTGCCAGCATAGGCCGGTTCGTAAAAGACATCGTAGCCCATCACCTGGACGATGGTCAGACCGATGTCGGCTGCAAAGTCGGTGGCCCGATGCAGGATGTCTAGTGCCCGGCTGCGGACCTCTGGCGAAGCACTGCCCAGGGGATATTTGCGGTGTCCGCTGAGGCACATCGTCTTGATGGGAACCCCCGTGTTGGCAATTGCCTGGCGCAGGGCTGCCCGTTCTGAGGCTGGCCATTCCAGGCGGGCCAGCCGCGAGTCACTTTCGTCGATCGAGATCTCGACGAAATCGTATCCCGCCTGAGCAGCCAATTGCAGCCGTTCCTCCCAGGGTATGTCCGCGGGCAGTGCTTTCTCATAGATGCCTACGGGCATCGCAGAGGCTGAGAGCATTGCATCAAAGTCCTTTCCCTGTCAAGCAGCAACCCCCTGCAGCATCTCCGGGTTCTTGCCCTGAAACTCTCCCTCAAAGATCTGCAGAACGCCCTTTGCAGCCGCTTCGTCGGTGACCAACGACCGTATATGGCTGCCCCGCAGCGCCCCGTAGACGGGCAAAGCTTTGGAGGCAGTCGCCGCAACGCCGATAATGGCCGGTATGCGCTGGAGCTCCTGCAGGGTCAAACCCACCACGCGATCCGCGTATTCCTCGGCACAGGGCTGGCCCTGGCGGTTGTAGACATAGGCCAGTACCTCGCCGACCCCTCCACAAGCGCTGGCAACCTGTTCCAGGTCCTCTCTGGAGAGAGCCGTGAATTCGACAAAGCGGGATTGTTCGGCATCCACCGTGCCGACACCCAGCACGGCAATGTTGGCCTGCCGGGCAATGTCCAGGATCTCTTTGATGGGCCCCATCCGTTTCAGGGTATCGCGTTGCTCCTTGGTCTCGGCAAAGGCGGGCGCGTGCAGTTGATAGGCCTTGCCGCCCAGCCGCTCCGCCATCTGGGCTGCCAGGTAGTTGACGTCGGTCGTGACCCGGCCCTGGACAGCGCCGATCATGGGCACGATGGTGACATCGTAGGAGCGAGACGGATCCAGCGCCCGGACGACCGAGTACACTCCGGTACCTCCACCAACGCCAATGACATCCCCATCCCGTAATCGCTCGAGCAGATAGTTGGCCGCTGCCCGGCCCAACGTATAGGGGAAGGTTTCGGGATCTTGGGCAACCGGTGGGATGACGACGACATCGGCGATGCCAAAGATGGCCTTCAAACGGGATTCCAGGTCAAAGAGATGCTGGAAGGGTGTGTGAATGTTGATCTCGACCATCCCAGACTGATGCGCCTGTTTCAGCAATCGGTTCACCTTGGCGGTAGATAGCCCAAGGCGACGTCCGACTTCGGCCTGGGTCAGCTCTTCTACATAGTAGAGGTTCAGGACGCGACTGATCAGTTGTGCATCTTGATAGTCATAGTTGGCGAGCCGATCGATCCTCATCGTTCTCCTCCGGGCTTCCAGTCATCTCGAGCCAAGATGTCGAGGTCGAACCCAGGATTCTTCCACTACACGCAAGGACTTCCAAGGCACTGTTCTTCGCAGCCGGAACCTTTAACCCTTTCGATTTTCCGACCCCTGGTCAGAGAGGGTCATACGATCAGGCTCGATCTCCAGGTAGTTAGCATGTCACCTGGGGCACCATCAGGGACGAGAATGCGCTTGGACGGGTGCAGGCGCATGCGAATGCGTTGGCTGTGCCCTTACCGCGGCAGGCTATTCTCGGAGTAAAACAGCTCGTCCAGGCAGCAAAGTCGTCGGCGCTGAGGATCTGGAAATGGCAAGGAAGGTGGTTCACGGGCGGCTCATCGATCCACTTGGCGACAAAGGCGTTGGCCGGTTCTACGAGAAGCTACGGTGAGGCCCGTAGCACCAACGCCCAGGGGCATACACCCTCGCTTCCCAACCACTGTCCGAAGCGCTAGAGACGGGACCGCTTGGAACCGTCAGCGACAGTCGCCGTTGTAGCAACAGTTGACATGGATGCCAACCACTTTTCGATCTCGTTACAGGAACCCACCCGCTTTGCCGGCGACCCTATCCCGCTCGGCCAGTAACGCATCGATCTCGGCAATCTCCTCAGCGCCGAGCTCCCAGTCTGCGGCACCTGCGATGTCATCAATGTGGGATGGGCGCCGGGATCCGACGATGGCGCTGGTCACTTCGGGGCGCCGCAGAACCCAGGCAATCGATAACTGCGCAACCGTCTTGCCGTGACGCTTGGCGATGGGGCGAAGGCCGTCGACCAGGGCCAGGTTAGCACTGACCTGCGGTTCCTTGAAATGGGGACTGCGCTCCTTGCGCCAATCCTCGTCGGGCATCGCGGCAATCTTTTCCTTGGTGTACTTGCCGGTGAGAAGGCCATTCTGCATAGGGCTGTAGCAGACAACGCCGATGTCATTGGCCGCACAGAACCCGAGCAGTTCCCCCTCGACCCCGCGCTCGAGCATGCTGTAAGGAGGTTGCAGCGAGGCAATGGGGTGGATGGGCTGCAGGCGCTTCATCTGCTCCACGCTGGCATTGCTCACCCCCCCGAAGCGTACCTTGCCTTCCTTGACCAGGTCGGCAATGGTACCCCAAGCTTCCTCAATATCCTCATCGGGGACGGGCCAGTGGATCTGGTAAAGGTCAATGACGTCGACGTCCAATCGGCGCAAACTGGCCTCGCACTCGGCACGGACGCTGTCCGCTTTGAGGCGCTGAGTGATATTGGGGCTGCCTTCTTCCCAGACCAGGCCACACTTGGTGGCCACGATCACCTGGTCGCGCCGGCCTTTGATGGCCTTGCCGACCACCTCTTCAGAACGCCCCAGGCCATAGGCCGCCGCTGTATCGATCCAGTTCAGCCCCAAGTCGATGCCCCGGCGCAGGGCAGCGATCGATTCGGCGTCATCCTGCGGTCCCCAGCCCCACTCCCAGCCCCCACCGCCGATGGCCCACGTACCCAACCCAACGGTGGTCACGTCAAAATCGGAAAATCCCAGTCTTCGCGTTTTCATGATTTCACTCCTTCTGAATACCTGGCGACAGATGCCTGACCCAAAACGAGGCATTCTGCTGCGCCCTTCTCTGTGTCCGTGTCCTGTGTGCAGATGCCTGTCCCTGGCGGGTCACTCACCTCGCCAGGCGCGGAGTTCGACGAGCAGTCGTTGTAGCTCCGCATCTTCGATGGTATAAGTATGTTCTGGGGCAGGAAACACGCCCCCTGCCACCTCTTGCTGGAAAGAAGCCAACGCTTGGACAATGGACTGGGAGATGTCTGCATAGACCTTGAGGAAGCGGGGCGACATCTCTTTGTAGAGACCCAGCATGTCCTGGGTCACCAGGCCCTGCCCATCACAGTGGGGTCCAGAACCGATGCCGATGGTCGGAATGTCGAGGCTCTGGGTAATGATCTCGGCCAGGCGCACGGGCAGGCACTCCAGCACCAGGGAAAAAGCCCCGGCGTCCGACATCTCGACAGCGTCCGCGATGAGCGCCCGCGCCGAGGCCGCATCCCGCCCGGGCAGCTTGATCCGTCCCGAGCGGACGATCTTTTGCTTCGTCACCCCGACGTGGCCCATCACCGGGATGCCGGCCGCTACGATGGCCGCTACCAGGTCAGCTTCGGTGCGGGTGCCCTCGAGGTGGACCGCATCGGCGCCCCCCTCTTTCATCAGCCTGGTGGCGCTCTGGGCCGCCCCTGCCACACTGTTATAGGATCCAAAGGGCAGGGTCGTGACCACGAGGCAACGGGAGACCCCGTTGCGCACGGCACGGGTGTGATAGATCATCTCATCCAGGGTCACGGATACCGCTTCCGGACGGCCGTTGCCCACGGTGCCCACCGCATCGCTGACCAGCACGATGTCCACACCGGCCTGCTCGATGAAGGAGGCCATGGGGAAATCGTAGGCCGTCAACATGGTGATCTTTTGG
>JASFHU010000529.1:0-4190 GCA_050123055.1 Anaerolineae bacterium | reverse complement strand
CAGGGCCAGCCCCATGGGCAGCTCGTAGCTGATCATCTGTGCCGTCCCGCGCAAGGCCCCGATCAGCGAGTACTTGTTGTTGGACGACCACCCGCCCAGCACGATGCCATAGCTGCCAAGCCCGGCGATGGCCAGCAAAAAGAGCAGGCTCACACTTGCGTCGCCGATCCATAGGCCCACTTCCTGGCCAAAGAGGTTCACCGCGGGTCCGAAGGGGATCACGGCAAAGGTGATGATCACCGCCGCATAGGAAATACCCGGCCCTATGAGATACAGTACCTTGTCCACGTGGTTGGGAACAATTTCCTCTTTAAAGATCGCCTTGACCGCATCGGCCAGCGGCTGGAACATCCCAAACGGTCCGGCCATGTTCGGCCCGTAGCGCACCTGGAAGCGAGCGCAGATCTTGCGCTCCCACAGGGTCGCGTAGGCCCCGCTCAGCAGCAGGACCACGACCACCACCACGGCCTTGATGACCGGAATCCAGAAATCAGCTACCCAATCCATCAACAACTCCGTTCGAATGAGCGGCAAGTTGGTTGCACTCGAGCCACGTCCAATGCCTCATTTCACGATCCGAACCCGGGGCACGGACCACCGATCGACAAAGAGCACGCTCAAGGGGGCGTCGCTCAGGTTCAGCGGCGCAAAGGCCACACCGGGTACGACCTCCTCGCTGACCTTTACCGAGAGCCCAAGCCGTCCTACCTCTGAGACCACCGATACGGCATCCCCCTCGGCCAACCCCAGCTCCTGAGCGTCGCCGGGATGGATCATCACGTACGCCTCAGGTACCAGGTTCTGGATCTGCTCTGAGCGACGCAGAAGGGTGCCCCGGTCGTACAGCAGCTTTCCGGTGACCAACGTCAGCGGATAGTCCGGGTCCGGTTCCGGCGGGTTCGCTTTGACAAGGGCCAATGACCGCCGCGCCCTTGCCGGCCGCGCGGGCGGTTGCCAGCCGGCTTCTCCCATCCTGGTATAGTCCACACCCCGATATCCGCGCACAACCTTGGCTATCTCGGCCAGGACGTCGCCCGGCCCTGAAAAATCCCAGGTCCGTTGCCGCTTGTCTTCTACCATGCGCCTGGCCAGCTCGGTGATGATCCACCAGTCTGGGCGGGCCTGACCTGGCGGGCGCATCCCAGCATGGATCGCCTGAAGGCGCCCGGTGAGATTGATATAGCTTCCTTCGGTTTCGGCAAAACTGGCCGCCGGCAACACGACCTCCGCCAACGAGGCCGTGTCGGACATGAACAGATCCTGGACGATTAGAAACGGGATCCTGCCCAGGGCCTCTCCGGCCCTTCGGCAGTCGCTGGCTGGATCGGCACCCATGACCCACAGGGCCTCGAGTGAGCCCTCCTGGCCGGCCACGACTACACCGTCCAGATCCAGGCCTTCTACGGGCGACAGCTTGCCCCCCCACAGGCTCGCCAGGCGGCTGCGAGCCTTGTTGTCCTTGAAGGGTTGTCCGCCAGGATAGAGGTCGGGCACCAAGCCCATTTCTAGCGCGCCCAGCGTATTGTTGTCCCCGGCGATAAAGCCTGCTTCGATGTCGCCCAGCAGACGGGCCAGGTTGAACAGGGCTTCGCTGCTTTGTTTCGCGGCGTTTGTTCCCACGCCTTGTGCCCAACCCGCTCCGTAGAGGATGATCGGATCTCTGGCCTGGGCCAGGATCTGTCCGGCCTGTTGCAGGGTGCCAACCGCTACGCCTGTTAGCTGTTCTACTTGCTGAGGGTCATAATCCTCCAGCCAGACCCGGAACTCGTTCAGGTTTGTGACACGGCTGGCCTGGCCGTCCACCCCCGCCTCGATGATGGCTCGCGCCAGCCCGTTGAGGAGGGCGATCTCGCTGCCCGGCTGGTAACCCAGCCACAGCCCGCCATTGCGCCCCAGCTCGACCTGCCGCGGGTTGGCGACCAGTACCTGAGCCCCGTGGCGCAGCGCAGCTTTTTTGATCCACAGCTCGAGCAGGGGCGCTTCGGCACTGGGATCGCAGCCCAGAACGAGGATGGCGTCCTTGTGCTCCAGTTCGGACAGGGAGGTCAGCGGGGTGGCGCGATCCGGCATCCGGCCCAGGTGATCGACGTTGTTCGTGCCTACAACGGAGCGCATCAAACGCTGAAAGAGATAGTTAGCCTCGTTTGTGACACGCGTTGAGCCCAGACCGGCGATCGCTTCTGGTCCCTGCTTCTCCACAATTTCGCCAAAGCGCCGTGCAACCAGGTCCAATGCCTCATCCCAGGTAGCCGGCTGCAACTGGCCGTCCCGCCGGATCAGCGGTGTCTTGAGCCGGTCAGCGTGGTCCACAAAGCCATGGGCAAATCGCCCCCGGTCACAGATCCAGGCGTCGTTCACCTCCATGTTCTCGCGGGGCGTGATGCGCCGCAATTGGTTGTTCTTGACTCCCAGGACAATGTTGCAGCCCACAGAACACAGGGGACATACACTGTTGGTATTGGTGAGCTCCCACACGCGCGACTCAAAGCGAAAGATGCGGCTGGTGAGGGCGCCGACAGGACAGATGTCGATGGTGTTGCCTTGCCATTTGCTGGTCAGCGGGCGGCCGGGGAAGGTGCTGAGACGGGTATCGGCTCCCCGCCCAAAGAGCTCCAACTCGTGGTCGTCGGCCCACTCGTCCAGGAAGCGGATGCAGCGCCAGCAGAGCACACACCGCTCCTCGTCTATCACGATTAACTCGCCCAGGGGATAGCGTTTGTTCTTGAGGCGCTTTTCTTCGACATAACGGCTCTTGCCTGGACCATCCTTCAGGGCCTGATCCTGGAGAGGACATTCGCCGCCCTTGTCACACACCGGGCAGTCGAGGGGGTGATTGGTCAGCAGGAACTCGATATTCGCCTCGCGGGCTTTGACCGCTTCTGCCGAGGTGTGAACCTTGACCGCCATTCCGTCCAGGGCTGGCGTCGTGCAGGAGGTTTGCAGACCCCGTGCACCCTCGATCTCGACCAGGCACATGCGGCAGGCGCCTACCGGTACCAGCTTTTCGTGATGGCAAAAGGTGGGGATGTGAATGCCAGCGCCGGTGGCTGCTTCATAAACGGTGCTGCCTTCGGCGCACTCGACCTCTTGCCCGTCTATTGTCAAAGAAATCATCCGATCTGGCATAAACGAGAACCTTTGTGAATCGTGCCTTACGCTTCCACCAGGCACCGCTTGTTGCGGATGTGGAATTCGTACTCCTCACGAAAGTGCTGGATGCTGCTGTGTACCGGCCCGATGGCGGCATCGCCCAGCGGGCAGAAACTCTTGCCAGAGATATTGTCACAGATATCCAGGAGCAGGTCCAGATCCTCCGCTCGCCCCTGTCCATGTTCGATCCGCTGCAGGATCTTGTACATCCAATCGGTCCCTTCGCGACAGGGGATGCATTTTCCACACGACTCGTGCTTGTAGAATGCCGCCAGGCGCTCCGTGGTCTTGACGATGCAGGTCCGCTCGTTGATGGCGATGATGGCACCTGAGCCAAGCATCGAGCCGGCATCAAAAATCGACTCATAATCCAGATTCGTGGCCAGGGCAACATCAGCCGGCATCATCGGCGTGGATGAGCCGCCAGGGATGATCGCCTTGAGCGGGATGCCATCCTTTGGCCCGCCGCACACCTCCTGGATCAGCTCGCGCATCGGCACGGCCATGGGAAGCTCGTAGGTGCCAGGATGCTCCACGTGACCCGAAACGCAAAAGAGCTTGAGCCCAGGGCTGCGCACGGTGCCCCATTGGCGGTACCAATCAGCCCCATTGGCGAGAATAAAGGGCACGTTGAAGAGCGTCTCGACGTTATTGATGATAGTTGGCTTGCGATAGAGCCCCTCGGCAGCAGGGAAGGGGGGCTTGAGTTTGGGGTGGCCCCTTTTTCCCTCCAGCGAGGAGAGGAGTGAGGTCTCTTCGCCGCAGATGTAGGCCCCCGCCCCGCGCAAAATGCTCAGTTCCAGACTGTAACCGCTGTCTAGAATGTTCTGGCCCAGGTATCCGCGCTGATACGCCTGGTCGATGGCCAGGCGCAGGCGTCGGTAGCTCAGGTCGTACTCGCCCCGAATATAGATGAAGGCGTGCGCCACCTCGCAGGCGTAGCTGGAGAGGATGATGCCCTCGATCAGGCCATGGGGGTCGTGCTCCATCAAGACCCGGTCTTTGAATGTTCCCGGCTCGCCTTCATCCGCGTTGCACAC
>JASFHU010000528.1:0-4192 GCA_050123055.1 Anaerolineae bacterium | reverse complement strand
CCCGCATCCCGTCGCTACCCCAAAAGACTATTGACAGGACCGCCCGTATACGCTAAGATGGACTCGCTTTGCGCTGGGCCAGCTCACAGAGCGCACAACAGACTTGCTTTGCACAGTGAGGTAGGCGATGCTTCGCAGATGAATAGTAGCCGTCTTTGTGATCAGCCTGCCCTTGGTAATGGGCTTGGTAGCGTTGGCCTGGCATCTGGCACCCTTCAGTGCGGCACAATCTGCTGGGCACAACCGCGTATCGAGAAAATGAAGGAAGAACAGTGCATCCAGAAGATAGAGTGCTCGTCGCAGTGATGAACCGGGTCAAAGACTTTGAGCTCGCCCGAGACCACGGTTGGTATCGTCTGCCTGAGGGCAAGGCGGGCCGGGGGGCGTTCTTTGAATACGTGGCCTTTTACTTCACCGCTGCCTTTGCCGAGAACAAGTATGCGGTGCACTATTACGCCCGCCGGCTGGGCCACGAGCTGGTCACCCGCCGGGACCTGCTGCCCGATGAGCCCCATCACCCCCGCGCAGGCGAGCTCTACTACAAGCTCCAACTGGGACCCTTGCAGCAGCGCCAGCCGCCCATCGTCAGCCTGCGCTGGCGGCGCATCAGCTTCATCCACACCACCTGGGATCGGTTTCAGGCAGCAAAAGAGATCAATGACCTCTTTATCGAGAGCGATGAGTTCGTTGACCGGCTGTACCACGCCCTGCGCGAGTCGGACCTGGTCCCCGAGCGGCGCTACCCGGTGCGCGAATCGGGCACCGAGTATATCGTCGACCTGGCTGTGCCCTGCCGCGAGGGGGTCTTGGCCCTGCACGTTACAGGAGAGGATACCGCCCCCATACGTGGGCTGCGACTGACCCGCCAGGCCACCAGGGGGGATCTGGAGGGCTGCCTGCGAGCCGTCCAGGCTGAAGTCAACCGGCGCGGTGGCGTCTTGCCCGGGCCACCGGAGGGAAAGTCTTAGGCTTGCGATGAAGATTGTGGTAAAGCTAGGCGCGCCGCTGTCCCAGGTCGTCGGCGAGAGCAAGGTGATCCTCACCATGCCCGAGGACGCAAACATCTCCAGCGTGCTCGATGAACTGCGAGCGCGCTATCCCGATTTCGAGGAAGGGTTGCGGGGCAAGGGGTTGCGCCAGCCTTTCGACCACGTGCTCTACACGCTTTTTTTGAATGCCCGGCCAGTGCCCTTCGAGCAGGCCGAAAACACCCAGCTGCGTGATGGCGACCAAATCTACCTCTTCCTGCCGGTTGCAGGAGGGTAAGAGTCCGCACCTGAGGTTTCTGCTAGGCCGGGGCGCCTCCCTCAGGTTGCTCTCGCGTCACTTGCGAGGCCTCCCTGAGATCGGACCAGGTCAGGCTCTCGCGCCACATATAGAATGCCCCGAGAAGGGTGATGGGCAGCCACAGGGCCGCGTGCAGCACCAGAGTATAGGCTCCCGCGATATTCTCATTCACCCCAAACGCCTTGAGGACCTCGATCCCTGGCTCGTCAAATGTGCCCACGTAACCCGGTGCAGATGGGATAGTCGTGAACAGATTCACCACACCGTTCATCAGCATCAGGACAAAGAACGAGACCTCAAAATCAAAGGCCTGCATCACGAACCAGTACTTACCCGTCTCGGCCAGCCATACCACCAATGACGTGACAAAGATCATCGCCACGTCGCGACCGCTCCGCAGGAAGGAGAGTCCTTCCATGAAACGGTCGGCAAATCCACGCACCGGCTCTCGGATACGCCCGGGGAGCAGGTGGTCGATAACCCAGTTGTAGACCAGGCGGGCGTACTTGGGTGAGGCTGCCAGGACAAAAAAGACAGCCAGCGCGCCGAAAAAGAGAAGGCTGAACACAATCACAAACTGGCGCCAGTCGCCGGGGATAAACGGTACCAGCGGAAGGCCGATAAAGACGAATAACAGCATCGTAACGCCATCAAAGATACGCTCCACCAGGATGGTCGCCAGGCTGGCGCCGATGGCCACCTCTTCCTTGCGCTTGAGCACGTAGGCTCGCAGCAACTCGCCGATACGGGCGGGGTAGATGTTGTTGCCCATATAGCCGATGCATACCACCGGGAACAACTCCCCCAGCGGAATCGACTTGATGGGGCGCAGCATATAGTGCCAGCGCCAGGTTCGCGCCCAAACACCAAAAAAGTAGATGGCCACGCTCGGGATAAGCCACCAGTAGTTGCCGCTTCTGATATAGAACCACACTTGCTTCAGGTCCAGGCCCTGCAGTGCCATGTAGAGAAACACCGCACTGATGGCCACGCCGAGCCAGAACTGCCATCGCTTAACCATATTCTCTCCTGGGTAGGCGATTATACCATCTCTGGGAGAAAAGGCAAAACGCCCCCTGCAAGTCGGGCCGCTGTACACTTCTGTCAGCGCACCTGCTCATAGGAAGAGATGCAGATTCGAGCAAAAGATTACACCGGGACCAGGCTACTCGGGGGGCAGTACAATGATCTGAAACCGGGCTGGCTCCGATTCTTGGCCAGACGTGTCACGCGCGATGGCCACGAATGACAGCGTAGTGCTGATCTCGACAGTAGGGGTGAATGGCCAGCGTCCGGTGCAGACCACATCGTCGCAGGGGAAAGTTCGACCTGTATCGAGTGCCGCGTCCCCAGTTTCTTCACCCAGGATCGTAACCCGCGCCACTCCCTGCGCGTCGGCGGCTTGGAACACGATGGTAATGGGTGTAGTACTCGATACGGCCCGAGTCGGTACCACCGTCAGGACGACGCTCGGCGGGGTGTCACCAGGGGCACAGGGAGGCAGGCTGGCTTCGGCAATCTCACTCAGAGGGGAGGTTCCAGCAGCGTTGAATGCGACGACGCCGTAGCGATAGGTATTGCCACAGGTGGTCGCATTGTCCACGAACAATTCGGCGTTGGCCGGTGCCAGTCCAATGCTGGCCTCCACATCTTCTCGGTAGACGCGAAAAGCATCTTCGTTGTTGGACTGATCCACCCACGTCAACCGGATCGCCTTGCCATCGTCGGTGACCGCTGCCTGTACGTCGGTGGGGGTGCCGGGCGGCCTGCTCTCTTCCGCCTGTGCCTCCACCTCAATGCTCAGGACCAAGGTCGGGCCGAAGAGCGTGCCGTCAGGGGACCGGAGCTGCCATGAATTGCTATAGGCGCCCGCTGCAGAGGGGGCCTGAAAGGTCACTGCTAGATCGGCAGATTCCCCGGCGGCTGTGGGGGGTACGGGGACCATATCGGGTGCACCCAGCTCCTCGCCCGATACCTGGAGCATCTCATAGCCCACACCCCAAGCACAGGTACCGCTGTTGCGCACCTGCCAGACTTTGTCCATCTGACTATCGGGCCGGAAGGCTGCACCGGGTGGGATGGTCACGTCGGCCACAAAGGTGGCACCAGGTGTGCAAGCTGGCTCGGGCAGCACCTCATCGGGTGCTTCTACAACGTCCAAAGTGATAGTGGCCTCACCTAGCGAATTACCCAGGGCAGAAACGACGATCACCTGCACCAGGTGTTCTCCGGGCGTGGTCGGCAGCCAGGATTGAGAAAGAGGGAGAGAAGTCTGCCCCGGCTGGAGCTTGGAGCGCACCGCCTGGCTTCCGACTGTCTGGCCATCTACGAGCAGCTCGACATGGTCAGCTTCCTGCAGGCCCATATCGGCCTGCAGCGTATATTCGACGGCAATCTCCTGTTCCAGGGCTAGCTGGCTACCTTCAGCCGGCGAGGCAATAGCCACCTGTACCTGAATTCGCGGCGTTGGCGTCGGCTGAACGAGATTGCTCAGAGCGTCAGGCCATCTCTGCATCGCCAAGATACCCAGTATCCCCAACCCAACGATCGCGGCTGCGACCAGAGTTAAGCGCAGCGGCCACCGTCCGCCTTTTGCCCTCTTATGCGCGACTGCAAGTGCCTTTGCTGCCTGGGGATCGCCCGGCTCCCAACCCTCGCCCTGGTTGCTGAACCATGTTCCGTCGTCGGCGTCGAGCATCCAAAAGGTACCATGCTCATCCTGGTACATGAGCTTGGCTACCTCGAAGCGGAACTCTTGATCGCCCAACGCATCGCGATCGCGCAGGCTTTCCAGTTCTTGGAAACGGCGCTCAGCTTTCTTGTAGTCCATCAACTCGTTCTCAACGGCTGGCTAGTAGCTAGTCTTGCCGAGGGCATCCACGGTCATGATCTGTTGAACTTCTGG
>JASFHU010000527.1:0-4193 GCA_050123055.1 Anaerolineae bacterium | reverse complement strand
ATCAGGAGCCTGCCCGCTCCTCCAGCAGTCTTGTACAGTTTTTCCAGTACTTCCCGTGTCATGGGTGCTCGCTCCTAGCGACTCGGCGGCTGGTCGGTGCCACACCCCCGCTCCGAAGCACAGCGCTGACAGACCTGTCCAGGGCAATCACCTCTATCTTGCCCATCGTACAACTGGATCCCCCGTGGCTAGTCCAAAACCAAGGGGTAGGAATCAGATGAGGCGTTCACCCCTCACCTCTGGCGGTACCTGAAGCGCGCGGAGTGCTCGTTGCTCTAACAGGTGGACAAGATACTCCGGATCTTTACCCTTTAGAGGGATCTGTCCACCAGCCATCAGACCATGCCCACCCGCAGTGCCCTCATCGCCGACGACGGCTTGCACCACCTCTTCAGCCCTCCCCGTCCGGCTTTGCGTTCGCACAGATAGGATCAGGACCTCTTGGTGTACACCCATGCAGATTACCCACTGGGATTCTTCCAGACGTAGCAGAAGATGTGCCATCTCTGCCGTCAGGTCTGGATAGACCATCGGGCCGATATAGGCAAGGACGACACCATTGTAAACGCGCGCTGCTTGCAGAGTAGCATCGAAGCTCTTGAAGTAGCTGGCCGGAACCTGGGCGTATTCGATCTGGGCCAGGGCCTGAGCGTCAACCAGGGGCTGAAGGTACAAGTAGGCCTCCGTATCGGCCGGCCCCGCGCCACGGCTCAGCCCGCGGGTGTCGGTCTTGATTCCGTAGAAGAGAGCAGTAGCCAGCGGTGGAGCAGGTTCGAGGTCAGATGCCTGGAGATACTCCGTCAGGATGGTCGAAGTGGCACCCAGCCCAGGCCGGACGTCCACATAAGCGGCCTTGACAGCCAGCTCTCGCCAGGTATGGTGGTCGATGACGATCGCCACCTCAGAACCAACTGGCAATGCGTTGTTCCCGGCCCCAGGCTGAGTGTCAACCAGAGCGATGGCTGCTTCGCCAGCCAAGTCGCTGTTGACTAGAGGTCGCAGCGGTTGACCAAGGTAGCGCAGCAGAGCCCTGTTCTCCGACCGGCCGACAATACCCCGGTAGGCGATGGTGCAATCCAGAGACAGTGTTTCCAGCAGCAGGTGCTGGAGGGCAATCGCACTAGCGATCGCGTCAGGATCGGGATCGTTGTGAGGAAGGATCAAGACGCGGCTCGAACCTTCGACGGAGCGCAAGAGCTGCCCAAGGCGCACCTGTGCCCTCAGCGCATTCTCGGGAATTGAATCAGCGTCACGCTCGATCGATCTGTTTTGCTCCATGTCCATCCCAACTGTCCGTGCTTCCCGTCGGCCACAACCCGTGTCACAAAAGTTCCTATTCCTCGGGGGCAGTAGTTCCTTCGACCTCTGCGCTTCTCACCCACACCTCCTGGCGTGGATAGGGAAGGGTCAGCCCTTCCCGCTCACAGGCAGCCAGGAGAAACTTGCGCAGTTCGCGACCGATCTCCCACTGCTTGCCCGGTTCTGTCTTGACTGCCACCTGAAGGATTACAGCCGAGTCGCCCAGCCGCATGGGGCCCATCACTTGTGGCGCTTCCAGCAGGCTTGCCTGATAGGCCGGATTCTGAGCAAAAGCCTCTCCGCTTGCCCTCATCACAGCCAGTGCACGCTCCAGATCCTCCTCGTAGGCCACGCCCAGTTCCACCATTGCCCGTGACCAGCCCCTGGTCTCGTTGGCAAGGATACGCACTTCACCATTGGGCACAGTGTACAGATCTCCGTCGCGCGCCCGAACCTGGGTGCTGCGCAAGGTGATCCGCTCCACGTCACCTGAAACACTGCCCACGGTAATAGAGTCACCGACGACGTACTGATTTTCGACGATGATGAGCACCCCGCCGATAAAGTCTTTGATCAGACTCTGTGCGCCCAGGCTTACGGCTAGCCCCGCCACGCCGGCACTGGCAAGTAACGGGGTGATGTCGACGCCAAAGGTCCCCAATAGCATCAACACGGCTGAGGCAACCAGCAGGACGACCAGAGTCCACTGGATGATGTGGACGAGGGTGACCAGTTGTTGCCGGCGCGCTGAGCGGACCTGCTTCAGGGACTGTGCCCAGGCTAGGGCGCGCCTGCCTGCCAGGTGGACCGTGATCAAGCCCAGGGCTGTCAAGAGCACAACCAGTGCACTGGAAGCCAACAGGTGTGTCCGATTCTCTGGTTGTAAGTTCATCGCTCCAATCTCAACCAGGCTGTGCACTCTTAGAATGGCCAGAAGATGGGCACCACCAGGAGCACCACCGCCAGCGTTACCAAGGTCAGCGGAATGCCCACTTTGGTATAGTCGGCGAACCGGTAGCCACCGGGACCCATAACCAGCACGTTGGCCGAGTGGCCGACAGGGCTGAGAAAGGCCGCGGAGGCCGAAACGGCCACAGCCATCATCAACGGGTAGGGCGAGATGCCCAGGTCGTTGGCCGTGTTGAGGGCAATGGGCGCCAGCAGGACGGCCACGGCCGGGTTGGGCATCACCTGGGAGGCCACGGCGGCCAGGATAAACAGACCGGCCAGCACGGCATGGGGACCCAAGGGACCCACCAGCCCCACCATCCGCTCGGCCAGGAAGCTGGCCGCGCCGGTCTGCTCCATGGCGATGCCCAGGGGCAGCATGCCGGCGATGAGAAAGACGGCCTTCCACTCGATGGAACGGTAGGCTTCCTCCATCGTCAGGCAGCGGGTCAAAACCATCAACACGACGCCGATCAGGGCGGCGATGGCGATAGGCAGCCAGTCAAAGATCACGGGCGTGAGGACGACGGCCATAATCCCCAGCGCGACGGGCGCTCTGCTCAGGCGCGGAGCCTCCTGGGCTGCTTCGGTCAGCACCAAAAAGTCGGGTTCCTCGCCCAGGAAGCGCATCCGCTCGCGGCGGCCGTAGAGTAACAGCGCGTCGCCAAAGCGCAGGGCCATGTCGCGCAGCTCAGAGCGATAGGCCCGGCCCTCGCGCCAGATGGCCAGCACGCTGAGCCCGTACTTGTCCCGGAAGTCGATCTGGCGCAGCGTTCTACCGGCCAGGTTGGTGCGGGGCGAGAGTACCGCTTCCACCAGGCCTACGTGCTCCGACTCTAGCTCGTCCAGGGTTGGCGGCGGCTCGGTGTCGAGCTCCAAGTTCTGCAGGCCCTCCAGGGTCATCAAGTCATCGGGCCGGCTCTTGACCATCAGCAGGTCGCCGGCGGCCAGCCGCTCTTCCGCGTCGGGCAAGAGGAGGGTGGTCCCCTCGCGGACGATGCTCATCACCCCCAGGCCAAAGGCGTCGCCCAGGCGGCTCTCAAAGAGGGTCTTGCCCACCAGGTGCGAATCCTGGGGCACGCGCATGGCGACCAACCGCTCTTCCAGACGGTACTCTTCTGTCGCCTCGACGACGGAAAGGTAAAAGTCCGACTCAGACTGCAGCGCGTCGAGTTGCTCGCGTGTGCCCTGAACCAGCAGGACGTCGTCCCGCTGCAGCGGCAGCTTCTCGAGGTTGGTGCGCAGCACGCCCCCACCCCGCCGGACGGCCAGCACGCCCACCCCGAAGCGGCGGCGAAAGTCGATCTGCTCCAGGGTCTGGCCGGGCAGAGACGACCCGGCAGAGAGTTCCAGCTCGGCAAAACCGGTCTCGGCTGAGAGGAGCTGCTCGGCGGCCAATTGGGCCTCTTCGACCACCAGCGTGCGGCGGCCACGCAGCTCGGACAGGCGGTCGGGGCGGCCCTCGACCAGCAGCCGGTCACCGGGGCGCAGAGTGTCGGCAGGGCCGGGCGCCAGCCGATTCTGGTCGGGGCGCAGGATGGCCAGGACGTTCAGGCCCAGGGCCGCGCCGAGGCGGCTCTGGTGCAGCGTCTTGCCGGCCAGGGCCGAATCGTCAGGCAGGCGGACGATGAAGAGCCGCTCGTGCAGGCCAAAGAACTCGCCGGGGTCTGCCTGGCCAGCCTCGGGCAGATCTTTGATGTCCCGCGAGGGCAACAGGTGCCGTCCCAGCAGGACCATGAAGGCGATGCCGGCCGTCATGACCACGACGCCGGTGGGCGTATAGTCGAACATTTGGAAGGGCTCCAGGCCATAGCCGCGCAGGGCCTCGCTGACCAGGATGTTGGGCGGGGTGCCGATGAGGGTGTTCAGGCCGCCCAGGAGCGCGGCAAAGGCCAGGGGCATCAGAAGTCTCGAGGGCGGGCGACCGGTGCGCCGGGCGATGTCGA